>CAYMBY010000019.1:0-11747 GCA_964388815.1 uncultured Butyrivibrio sp.
GGAAGCAGATACGGCATGGAAAAGTGGATATCAAAAGCACTTACAGACCGAAAGGCAGATCAGTGTGCAGCACTGATGATTATCGATCTTGATAATTTCAAGTATGTAAATGATACATTTGGTCATATGCTGGGAGATGCGCTTCTGGTGGAAGTTGCAGATATGATCCGCAGCATTTTTCAGGAAAATTTTATCTGCGGAAGAGTCGGCGGAGATGAGTATCAGATCTTTACGCAGGAGGTAAGGAACAGAGAACGGATTGAGCAGCTGGCAGATGAACTTTGCAGCCGTGTCAGCACGAAATATGAAAAGCAGGGGACTGCCTACAAGGTCTCTGTCAGCATTGGGATCGCATATACATCAGATGGAAAGGATGACTACGCGGAACTTTACCGGAAAGCGGATCTGGCACTCTATCAGGCCAAGGCATACGGAAAGAACGGTTACGTGGTAACTGACGGTAAAAAGCGACAGGAGAGTCCGGTACATCAGACACTCTGCAGCAGGGAAAATCAGGTGGAACAGATCGGAGAAAGCGGATTTTCTGTTTGTAAGGTACTGCTGGATCATGTGATCAGAATTCTGCAGGATAATGAAGACCCCAGGACTGCAATTGAAAAGGTTTCCAGGGAAATTGTCGAAGCTTTTGATGTGACGAGAGCATATGCGAGCTGCTATACTCCGGATGGGACGCATATCGGTAAGTCATTTTTTTACGCACAGGATACGGATCAGAATATCCGACCGGGTATCGCGCTCAGTGCAAAAGAGTATGAAGAGAAATATTTTAATCAGGATCATGTCTTTTTCTGCACAGATATTGAGGAGACAATGGAACCGATCAGAAGTGAACTCAGAAGAATGGGAGTGCAGACATTTCTTCAGGTACTGATTTACAGGGAAGGTAAGATTATCGGGACTGTCGGAATCAATAACTGCGGATATAAGCGATTATGGATTCGGAGTGAAATTGAAGTGATTCATACGATTTCACTGCTTCTCAGAGATCATATCTACAGATTGCAGCAATGTGACTGAAAAAGATGTTGAGGTTATATTGATAATTAATGTATGACATCCGGACATTCATGGAGTATGATAATTATGTGACCAGTTATTTCTTCCGATGAAGGAGAACTCACATGATGTCATATCAGAGACGATACAGAAATTTATACAGAGCAGGAAAGCACATCGGACAGATGTGCTTTTTTGCTCTTTTTGCTGTACTGGTGCTGGTGTTTACAGAAACGGGCAGCCGGAAGGTGTATGCGCAGGAACAGCCGACTGTGGTGAAGGCCGGATTTTTTGAAAACGGCGATTTCATGCATAAGACGGAAGATGGTTCTTATGAAGGCTATGACATTGACTATTACTACACAATTGCAGGATATACAGGATGGAAAATTGAGTTTGTTGAATATAAGGGAGTAACTGATGCTGTCGAAGCACTCAGAAAGGGAGATATTCAGATCCTGAGCGGATTATCCCGTACAAAGGAGAGAGACGCGGATTTTCTTGTATCGGCACAGAGAATGTGTACTTCGGGGATTGCAGTACAGGTGAGGGCTGATGATGACAGATTTTCTGTCAGTGATATCTCTACGATGGAGAATATGACCTGCGGGATTTTGAAGGGGTCCAATGTAGAAGAACTGTACAGAACCTGGTGTATTTCCAACAGAATCACACCGCATATTACAGAATTTGACAGTATTACAGAACGAAATGAGGCTTTTTATGCCAAAAGTATAGATGCGGTGGCATCGGGGTCTACCATTGAAGATGCGCAGAAAATTGCAGAATTTCCGTCACTTGATCTGTATTTCATGTTTAATGCGGGACAGACACAGCTGAAGGAGGGACTGGACAGGGCAATGCTGGTCCTGGCACTTGAAAACCCGGATTATACCCTGCAGCTGAAGGAAAAGTATTTTCCGGCAACCCGAAATGCAAAGCCATCGTTTTCAATTGCAGAAAAGAAATATATTAAGGATAATCCGGTTGTCAGAATTGCAGTTCCGTCAGATGATGAGCCGTTCTGCAGGGAGGAAGACGGACAAGCGGTTACGGGAATTCTGCCGGAGTATTATGAACATATCGGGGAGCTTACCGGACTTTCATTTGTCTGTGTTCCGTATGCATCAGCGGAAGAGGCATGTGCAGCACTTCTGAAAGGACAGATTGATGTCATGGGAGTTCTGGAATATGACAGTTACAGAGCACATGATCTGAATGTGATTCTGTCACAGCCATATCTGCAGATCAGCATGGTACAGATTACGCGTGCGGGAACGGACAGAATAGCAACGGTTGCAGTACCGGAGCCATATGCGGCATTCATATCAGGGCTGACTGACAAACAGAAGATACAGGACGGGATAACGACATATGCTGACAGCAGGGAATGCTTTGCTGCATTGAAGAAGGGGAATACAGATGCAGTGATCTGCACACAGCCTGCAGCGGCATGGCTTCTGAACAGAAACAGGGCGTCAGATTATGTGCTTTCGGTATTTGGGGGAAATAAAACGTGGAATGTGAGCTTTGCATTCGGATACGGACCCGGAGGAAATACGCTTCGTTCCATTCTGAATAAAACCATCCTGGCTGATCAGGGATATATTGATCAGCTGGTCAGCAGTGATACCCTTCGCGATTCTGCAGATCTGGCAGGATTTTTTGACCGGCTTCCGGTTTCTGTTGTAGCCGGAATGGCAGTGATGGCAATCATACTTCTTGTTATTGTAACAGCTGCGCTTGTGGTGATTGTAAGACGGAGGCAGACAGAGAAAAAACTGGCAGGTCAGCAGGCTGCACTTACGGTTGCAATGGAGGAAACGAAGGCACGGCATGCGTTTTTCGGTACACTCAGTCATGATATGCGGACGCCGCTGAACGGAATCATCGGATTTACGGATCTGGCAATGAAGAGCCGGAATATCCAGCAAATAATGGATTATCTTGGCAAAATCCGCAGATCGGCAAAGGTCCTGAGCAGGCTTGTCAGTGATACACTGATTATGTCCAGAATGGAAAACGGGCAGTATATTCTGCATCCTGAAGAGTGCAGTATGAAAGAACTTCTGGGAGAAATTACCGAAACGGTACATGAAATGGCAATGGAGAAAGAGGTGCAGTTCAGTGTACAGATGGAAGACAGCCTGGATCACTATGTTTATACAGACAGGCTGAGTCTTCAGAGAATTCTGCTGAATCTTCTTTCGAATGCGGTAAAATTCACGCCAAAGGGAGGAACTGTGATTCTCGACTATAAGCCGGGAAAAGATGGTGAAGAAACCATCATCAGTGTTTCTGATAACGGAATCGGAATGAGCAAAGAGTTTCTGCCGCATGCATTTGAACTGTTTGCACAGGAGAATCCGACATCGATGAGTATGGTCGGCAGCGGTACAGGGCTTCCGGTTGTGAAAAGTATTGTAGATGCAATGGGAGGTTCAATTGAACTTACCAGCAGAAAAGGAAACGGAACAACTGTTATTGTAAGACTGAAGCTGGAAGAGCGGGGCGGCATGTCGGATACCGGAAAAGAAGAACTGTCCGGAGAAGAAGATCTGGACGGCCGGCATGTTCTGGTCTGTGAAGATAATGATCTGAATCTGGAAATTATCAGGCAGATTCTGGAAATGCAGGGAATGCAGGTGACGACAGCTGAAAACGGAAAGGAAGGAGTTGAAATATTCAGCCGGAGTCAGCCGGGGTATTATGATGCCATCCTGATGGATATCAGAATGCCGGTTATGGACGGAAATACAGCTGCGCATACCATCCGGCTCATGGAGCGGGAAGACGCTGCGGATATTCCGATTCTGGCGGTTTCAGCAGATGCATATCAGGAAAATGTGGATGAGAGCATAGATGCGGGAATGAATGGACATATCTCCAAACCTGTGGATGCAGCACAACTGATTCATACCATATTCAAATTCGTGCAGGTATATGATAAGATAAGGCAGGAAGAAAAAAACGAAAAGGGCAAGGCATAATAAAAATGAAATTCAGTGCGGCAAGCGGTAAGGTCAGAATCTCAGGGAGAGTGTTAAGAGAAAAGAAAGCGGTATATTTCGGGTATTCAGCTTCATTTGTGGAGTTTACATTTACCGGGACTTATGCAAAGGCCGAAATTGACAATAAAACCTATGTGACCGGGGACAGCAGTTTTGATACTTTCGTGGCAGTGTTTATCGACGGCGATGCACAGCCATATGCGCGCTTCCGTCTGGAAGAGGGGCGCCGGGAGTATGTGCTGTATCATTCAGAAGAAAAAAAGAGGACTACGGTCAGGCTGATGAAAATGTCTGAGGCGGCATTCGGTTCCTATGGAATCATGTCACTCGAAACAGATGATCCCAGGGGCGCAGTGCCCTCAAGAGAGTTTTCGCCCCGGATTGAATTCATCGGCGATTCCATTACCTGCGGGTATGGAAACGAAGGGGTATACAATCAGGACACATTCTGCACAGAACAGGAGAACCCGACGAAAGCCTATGCGGTTCTGACGGCGCAGCAGCTGCAGGCGGAGTTCCAGCTGATTTCGTGGAGCGGAATCGGGCTGATTTCAGATTATGTGGATCCTGATGTGAATGAACCGGGAGAAGAGATTCTGATGCCGGAGCTGTATTCCTATATTGATAAGAAAACTTCAGAAGCATGGAATTTTACAAAGTGGAAATATAACGGCGCATATGATCCGGATCTTGTGGTGATTCATATCGGAACCAATGATGCCAGCTATACGAGAGAAATTGCAGATCGTGAGCAGAAGTATGCGGAAACGTATTATCGTTTTCTGAAGGAAGTACGGACAGCGAATCCGCGCGCGCAGATTCTGTGTATTCTGGGACTGATGGATAAAAGACTGTGTACGCAGACGGAAAATACAGTCAGAAAGTTCGTGCAGGAGCAGCATGATCTTCGCGTAGCCTACCATGAGCTGCAGCTGCAGCGGGAAGAAGACGGGATGGGAACGGATGAGCATCCCAGTCAGATCACGCATCAGCGGCTCGCAACAGAACTTTCTGAACTGATAAAAAGCAGAAATTATCTTGAAAAATGATCTATTTTCTCAAGTTCTTCTTCTGAGAAATCTGTATTCTGAATGGCTCTGATATTATCAAGAATCTGTGACGGACGGGAAGCTCCTGCCAGCACACTGGTAACAATACCGTCCCGCAGAATCCAGGCAAGTGACATCTCGGCAAGTGTCTGTCCGCGTTTTGCCGCGAGTTCATTCAGCGAGCGGATCTGGGACAGGCGCTCCGGTGTCAGTGCAGCTTCCTTCAGAAAACGCCCGTCGGTACGGATGCGGCTGTCTTCCGGAATCCCGTTCAGATAGCGGTCTGTCAGCATACCCTGTGCCAGGGGAGAAAAGGCAATAATTCCCTTTCCGAGTTTATCTGCGGTCTTTTTCAGACCATTCTGTTCAATATTCCGGTCAAAAATGGAATAACGGTTCTGATTGATGACAAACGGGCAGTGCAGTTCGTTTAAAATGCTGACTGCTTTCTCCAGCGTGGAACCGTCATAATTCGAAAGCCCCGCATATAATGCCTTTCCACTGGAAACGGCCTGTGCAAGTGCACCCATGGTCTCCTCAAGCGGTGTATCCGGATCCATTCTGTGATGATAGAAAATATCCACATAATCGAGTCCCATGCGCTGCAGAGACTGATCCAGACTGGCAAGAAGATATTTTCGGCTTCCACGGTCGCCGTACGGCCCTTTCCACATATCATAGCCGGCTTTTGTGGAGATGATCATTTCATCCCGGTACGGGCGGAAATGTTCTTTCAGAATCTGACCGAAATTGCGTTCTGCGCTGCCGGGCTTCGGCCCATAGTTGTTTGCCAGATCAAAATGGGTGATTCCATTGTCAAATGCGGTGAAACACATCTGTTCCATATTGGAATAAACGCCGGTATCACCAAAATTGTGCCACAGTCCGAGAGAGACTGCAGGAAGCAGGAGACCGCTTTTTCCGCAGCGGTTGTATTTCATGGATTCATATCTTCTGTCTGATGCAATATAAGTCATTTTTTTCCTCCTTGATGATGTTCTGTACACACACTAACACTTCAAGTATACTTGAAGACAAGAACTTTTTCACGGATTTCACGGATTAGAAATAGAAAAAGCGGAAAGAGGAGCCGGTATGGCACAGTATACAATCAGACAGGTAGCAGAAATGTTCAGAATGCCCACATCAACGCTGAGATATTATGAAGAGGAAGGAATTCTGACCAACGTGGAAAAAAACAAAAGCGGTCAGAGAATCTATACAGAAGGGCATCTGAACCGGCTTCGCACCATCTGCTGCTTTAAGGGAACAGGGATGACGATTGCGCAGCTGAAGTCATTTTTTGCCTATGAAGAGGATGAGGATCATCATATTGATGATATTGTGGCGCTGCTGCAGGAGCGCAGGGCGTGTGTGAAAAAACAGATGGAGGAACTGGAGAAGGATTACAGGCATGTACTTCGAAAACTCTGCTATTACAGTGATATCAGAACAAGTATCCGGGAAGGCGCTGCCAGGCCTGACTGGTGCGATTACAGAAACCGTATCTATAATGACCTTGCGGATGGACAGATACAGGTGGAAGGGACAGAGATAAAGGATCATGAATAAACATGAAATACTGAAAAATTATTTTGGCTATGACAGCTTCCGGGAAGGACAGGAAGATCTGATTGATGCCATTCTCAAAGGACAGGATGTTCTCGGGATCATGCCCACAGGTGCAGGAAAGTCACTCTGTTATCAGGTGCCGGCACTGATGCTTCCGGGAATAACACTTGTAATTTCACCGCTGATCTCGCTGATGAAGGATCAGGTACAGGCACTGAATCAGGCAGGGGTTCATGCAGCATATCTTAACAGCTCGCTGACGGAGAGACAGATGACGAAGGCACTTCAGCTGGCGGCGCAGGGACAGTACAAAATCATTTATGTTGCACCGGAGAGACTGGAAACATGGGAGTTTTTAAATTTTGCATCCAGGGTTGCTGTTTCCATGGTGACAGTGGATGAAGCACACTGTATATCCCAGTGGGGACAGGATTTCAGACCGAGCTATCTTAAAATTGTAAGCTTCATCCGTCAGCTTCCGCAGCGGCCGGTTGTCAGCGCGTTTACGGCAACGGCGACAGAAACGGTAAAGAATGATATCTGCGCAGTGCTGCAGCTTGAAAATCCGAAGGTTCTGGTGACGGGATTTGATCGTCAGAATCTGTATTTTGGTGTGGAGACGCCGCCTTCAAAGGATGTTTTTACCCTGAATTATGTCAGACAGCATGACAGGGACAGCGGGGTCATTTACTGTGCAACACGTAAAAATGTGGATCAGCTGTATGAAAAACTCCGGAAGGAAAAGGTCCCGGTGACGCGCTATCATGCGGGACTGTCTGCGCAGGAGAGACAGAAGAACCAGGACGACTTTATTTATGACCGCAGACCGGTAATTGTCGCAACAAATGCATTCGGAATGGGAATTGATAAATCGGATGTCAGGTATGTCATTCATTATAATATGCCGCAGAGCCTTGAAAACTATTATCAGGAAGCCGGCAGAGCAGGGCGTGACGGTGAACCTGCAGAATGTATCCTGCTGTTTTCACCGCAGGATATCATGATCGGCAAATTTTTGATTGAAAACAGAGAAGAAAATCCGGATCTGAACAGCCGGGAGGCTGAGGAGATTCTTGCACGGGATGAGGAGCGTCTGCGGATCATGTCTTATTACTGCATGACACAGGAATGCCTCAGAAGATACATCCTGAATTATTTCGGAGAAGAGATGAAAGAGGATTGCGGAAACTGTTCCTGCTGTCAGAAAGATTATGAAAAGGAAGATGTGACAGATGCGGCAGTCAGCGTGATTACATGTATCAGACAGTGCGGGGGACGCTTCGGAATCAATGTCATTGCAGGAACGCTTGCAGGCGCAGGAAGGGAAAAACTGCGGCAGTACGGTCTGGATGAGCTGCAGGCATTCGGCATGCTCAGGAACCTTTCGGAGGGCGGCATCAAGGAAATCATACAGCAGATGCTGGTCATGGGATATCTGACTGCCAGCAGTGACAGATATGCACTGCTGCGCACAACGGTGAGGGCTGATGAGATCATGGAAGGCAGGGAGCAGATTACTGTACGGAAGCTGAAGAAGACACACTCCGCACAGAAGACGCACAGACATACGCATGCGTCTGATGCACTTAACGGCAGAGGCACAGAACTGTTCGAAATACTGCGGGGCCTCAGAACGGAACTGGCAAAAGAGGCCGGAGTTCCGCCCTATATGATTTTTTCAGATAAGACCCTGACAGACATGTGTATCCGGCAGCCTGTCAACCGGGAAGAAATGCTGGAGGTTTCAGGCGTTGGTGAAAATAAATATGAACGGTTCGGCGAACAGTTCATGGAAAAGATTATCCGGTTTAATGCCGGGAAAAAAGAAAAAATGTATTTGGATTAACGGGATGGTATAATAAATTCAGATACAATTGCACATGAGCGGCAAGGTTATAAATAAATATCGTTTGTTATTTATGCGAAGAGGGCGTATGAGGAAAATCGGATCTTTTTTTCAGAAGCATCCCGTTCTTCAGCGGGCGATTGTGAATCTGATCATGATTCTCTGTACCTGTGTGCTGACGATCAAATATAACCGCAGGGTAGATGAAGATCTGGAGATCAATGACCTGGAGCGGTGGTGTATTTATGCGTTCAAATACTATCCGATGCTTATGACCGCATCTCTGTGCGGCTCGGTTCCGGCCATGATCTGTGCGCTGGTTGTTTTTGCGATGAAATATATCACGGACACCAATTTTTCCTATATGACCTGCATTTATCTGCTGGCTTCTGTCGTCATCATTATGATGAACCGCAGAAAGTGGTTTCAGTCGATCCGGAAATCGCTCCTTGCGATGGTGTGTCTGATGTTTCTGCTGGGAGATGTCTGGGGTGTTGCGCTCGGGATGGCAGCAGGGCACGGCTTACAGGAACTGCAGCCGGGCAAAATGATTCTGTATTTTCTGAATGAGGGGATCGGGTGCGGATTTACCGTATTTTCCCTTTATGTCATTGTAAGATATGCGCCGATGGGTTTTAAAAATATGTTCAGCGGTCTGCAGAGTTATCTGGATGAAAAACAGAAAACGCCGCAGAATCTGTTTGTTTACGAAGAGAATCATCAGTCCAGAGTAGGCGGTGCAGTAACACGAATCGTAGTCATAGAGGCAGTGGTACTGGGAATTTTTGCAGCAGTATCCTCCAATACCCTGATTCCTTCGATGCTGACAGTGAAGACGGAAGGAACGGCATTGCAGGAAGAAAATGATCAGGACTGGGGATCCATCACAACGACCATGGAACTGGAAAAAGAGGTCAGTGCACTGATCAGCAGAGAAGGTACTGCACATAAAGTCTCATTTGACAGGATGACGCTGGCGTTTGATGTACGACTGATGATGCTGATCATTGATATCATTATTCCGATGGCGGTGTTTGCCAATCACTATGCACTCTGGAGACTGGTAGTGCCGATCCGGGAGATGTCGGATGCGGTAAGACTGTTTGCCGGGGCATCGGAAGATGAGATGCTTGAGAATGCAGAAAGAATACACAGACTCGGAATTCATACGAAGGATGAAATCGAGGACCTGTATCACAACTTTGATAATACGGCAACCCGGACGGTGGAATATATCAGAGGAATTCAGGAAGGGAGAAGGCTGGAAAATGATCTGAAGGTTGCAAAGGCGGCAAGTGATGCCAAATCAACCTTTCTGTCCAATGTTTCACATGAGATCCGGACACCGATCAATGCAGTGCTCGGCTTTGATGAAATGATCATCCGTGAGAGCAGAGATCCGTCAATTACCGAATATGCAAGAAATATTCAGAGTTCGAGTAAAACGCTGCTGAGTCTGATCAATGATATTCTGGATTTTTCAAAAATTGAAGCCGGGAAAATGGAGATACTGCCGGTAGAATATGAACTCAGTTCCGTGATCAATGATCTGGTCAACATGACATCCATGAAAACACGGATTAAAGATCTGCAGCTGAAGGTGGATGTTGATGAGAACATACCGCATGTACTGATCGGAGATGAAATCAGAATCAAGCAGTGTGTGCTGAATCTTCTGAATAATGCAGTCAAATATACAGATCATGGAGAAACAGGACTTACAGTTTCATGGAAACGGCTGGATGATGATCTGATTTCACTGAAATTTGAAGTGTCAGATACAGGCTCCGGACTGACACCGGAACAGATCCGGAAAATGTTTGATCCGTTTGAACGGCTGGATGAAGCCAGAAACCGTACAATTGAAGGCACAGGTCTGGGAATGAATATTGTAAGGCAGCTTCTGGAACTGATGGGCGCAGAGCTTCAGGTGCAGAGCGAGCCGGGGAAAGGCTCAGTATTTTCATTTGCTGTAGAGCAGAAAGTAGTGGTCTGGGAAGCCATCGGTAATTTCAATCAGACCTATGAGGAGTCGCTGTCCAGTCTGGGGCATTACCATGAAAAATTTCATGCGCCAAAGGCCAGAATTCTGGTGGTGGATGATACCCGTACCAATCTGACGGTGTTCAAGGGACTGCTGAAAAGTACCAGGGTGCAGATAGATGCGGTAGAGAGCGGAAAAGCTGCGCTGGATATGGTCAGAGAAAAGAAATATGACCTGATCTTTCTGGATCACAGAATGCCGGAGATGGATGGGATCGAAACACTTCATGCGATGCAGCAGATGGAAGAGAATGCCAGCAGGCAGACGCCTGTGGTTGCACTTACTGCGAATGTGGTTTCCGGTGCAAGAGAAAAATATTTTCAGGAAGGATTTTCCGGATATCTGGCAAAACCGGTGAACGGAGAACATCTGGAAGAAACGATACTGAACTGGCTGCCGGAAGAACTGGTGATTTATCCGGATGATCCGTCTTTTGATGATGAATCTGATCAGGGGAAGAAAAACGATCCGGAAATGATTTCACTGCTGGCCGGAATCGGCGGAATAGATCTGAGCGCAGCAATTGAAAACTGCGGCGGGATGGAAATGGTACCGCAGGTAATGACAGATTTCTGGCTGTCAATTGATGATAAAGCTGATCAGATCGCCGCATTTGAAAAAACAGGTGATATTACAGAATACACGGTTCTGGTACATGGACTCAAGAGCTCTGCGAGGGCAATCGGAGCGCTTGCGTTGTCTGAAAAAGCTGCCGCACTGGAAAAAGCCGGAAATGAATCTGATATGGCAGCGATTCATTCGGGCACATCGGAGCTTCTGGAACTGTATCGCAGCTACAGGGAAAAACTGCGGGTGATTGCGGAAAGGGAAGATGAGGATCAGAAAGAACTGATTGATCCGGAGGAACTGGAAAGTGCTCTCAGCAGCCTGAAAGAGTTTGTGGAAGCTTCTTATTTTGACAGTGCTGATGATGTGATGAAGCTTCTTTCTGAGTACAGAATTCCGGAGGAATTTGCAGATAAGTATGAACAGATCCGTAAAATGATGGCGGCAGTGGACAGAGATGGACTTCTGAAACTTCTTCAGGAAATTGCAGTTTCAGGGAAAGGCGTGAAATATGATCAGGAGAGTCCTGTTGATCGGAAATGAAAAGAGTTTTATGGCCAATGCGGTGGCCAAAGGTCTTGAGCATGAGAATTACAGGGTGATTCATGCGGAGCCCTCTTCTGCAGGTGTCATGGCAGTGG
>CAYMBY010000020.1:0-16643 GCA_964388815.1 uncultured Butyrivibrio sp.
GTGGCGGATCTGGTGAGCGAAGGCAGCAGAGTGGCGGATATCGGTACGGATCATGGATTTGTGCCGATCTATCTGATCAGAAGTCAGAGAGCGTCTGCATGCATTGCCATGGACGTTCGCAGGGGACCTCTGGCACGTGCCGGAGAGCATATCGGGGAAAACGGACTGAAGGATGTCATCAGAACGAGACTTTCAGACGGCCTGTCTGCGTTACAGCAGGGAGAAGCGGATACCATCATCTGCGCCGGTATGGGCGGCAGGCTGATGCAGCGGATTCTTCGGGAAGGGAAGCCGCAGTCACTTGGCATCCAGGAGATGATTCTGCAGCCGCAGTCAGAACTGATGGAATTTCGAAGATATCTGAGAGAAAGCGGCTGTCTTTTTCTCCAGGAAGAGATCGTTACGGAAGACGGGAAATATTACCCGATGATGAAGGTAAAACTTATGCCGGAACCGGTACAGGCGCCATATGGAATTTTCCCGGAGGAACTGGCAGACATTACCGGATGCAGCAGTGAGGAAGCCCTGCGTGTCTGTGACCGTTTCGGTGCACTTCTGCTGGAAAAAAGAGCTTCCGCACTGCATCAGTATCTGCTGCATGGAGATGAGGTCTGCGATACAATTCTTGCTAAAATCTCGGCAGAGGTTCATCCGGAGCGTTATGCGGAAGTTGCAGCGGAAAAAGAAGATATACAGACAGCACTGGTCTGGTATGGAAACGGGCAGGTGCGGTAGATATGCCGCAGGAAGGGGATACCATGAAATGCAGTGAAATCATTGAGCATCTGGAACAGCTGTCACCGCCGTCTTTTGCAGAAGACTGGGACAATGTAGGACTTCTTGCGGGACGCAGGGATAAGGAAGTACAGCGGATTTATATCGCGCTGGACGCAACTGACGAGGTGGTGGACGATGCGGTCAGATGCGGCGCTGATCTTTTGCTGACGCATCATCCTCTGATTTTTCATGCGGTCAGGAAAGTAACAGACGATGATTTCATCGGCAGAAGGATTGTAAGGCTTCTGCAGGCAGATATCAGTTATTATGCCATGCATACGAATTTTGACATTATGGGTATGGCAGATGCGGCAGCAGATGATATGAAGCTTGAAAACCGTGAAGTGCTGAATGTTACCTATGAAGATGAGATTTCACGTGAAGGGATCGGGAGAATCGGTACACTTCCGGGAAAAATGACACTGCTGGAGTGCGCAGAGTATGTCAAGGGCGTCTTCAGAATTCCGGGAGTACGGGTGTACGGGGATGAAGATGCAGAGGTGGCGCGTGTCGCCGTCTGTCCGGGATCCGGCAAGTCAGTAATCGCAGATGCGGTGAAGCTGAGCGCAGATGTGCTGATTACAGGAGATATTGATCATCACGAAGCACTGGATGCAATGGCACAGGGACTATCGATTATTGATGCAGGTCATTATGGAATTGAAAAAATATTTATTCCCTATATGCAGGATTATATCCGAAGAGAACTTCCTTCACTTCAGATTTTTGCAGCAAGGGAAAAGCAGCCGTATACAGATGTCTGATGGAAGGAGTATAAGTCATGCCGACAATTGTAATTAAAGGTGAACGGAAAGAATATGCAAAGGGTACTACATTTGAACAGATTGCAGAGGAATATCAGAAAGATTATCAGGACAGAATCGGACTGGTGATTTTTAACGGCAAGATCCGCGAGCTGATGAAAAAAGTAGAAAAGGACGGAGTACTTTCTTTTATCACAATGGGAGACAGCATCGGGCACCAGAGCTATGCAAGAACTGCAATTATGATGCTGATCAAGGCGGTTCATGACATATCTGATCCGAAGCAGCCGGTACTTCGTACCAAGGTGGAATTTACCATCGGATACGGATATTTCTGTACGATCAAAGGAATCAGAGAAATTTCTCAGGATTTTGTGGATAAGCTGAATGTCAGAATGCAGGAAATGGTGACAGAGAATCAGCCGATTTCCAAGCATGTTTATCCGATTGATGATGCAACGGAGATTTTCCGCCGTCAGGGGATGGAAGATAAGGTGAATCTGTTCAGATACCGCCGCAGCTCGGAAGTGAATGTATACAGACTGGACGGATTCTGCGACTATTTTTACGGTTATATGCTGCCGTCTACGTCCTACGTACCGTATTTCAGGGTGGAAAAATATAAGAGCGGGATTCTGCTGATTCTGCCGCCGCAGAAGAAGTCTTCCGAAATCGTTCCGTTTGCAGCAAGAGACAAGGTATTTGAACAGCTGATGCTCTCCAATGAATGGGGAGACAAAATGGGGATTGATCATGTCGGAGATCTCAATGACGAGATCTGCAAAGGCGGAATCAATGACCTGATTCTGGTGCAGGAGGCACTTCAGGAGCGCAGAATCGGACAGATTGCAGAGCGGATCTATAACAGCCCGGATGTGAAATTTGTCATGATCGCAGGTCCGAGTTCTTCCGGAAAGACAACGTTTTCACACAGACTGTCCATTCAGCTGCGAACTTACGGACTTGTTCCGCATCCGATCAGTCTGGACAATTATTTCAAAAACCGCGAATTCACACCGAGAGATGCTGACGGAAATTATAATTTTGAATGTCTCGAAGCGCTTGATGTGGAACAGTTCAATCAGGATATGACAAAGCTCCTGAACGGTGAAGAGGTTGAAATGCCGACCTTCAATTTCCTGACGGGAAAAAGAGAAATGAAGGGGGATTTTCTGCAGCTGGGGAAGGATGACGTACTGGTCATTGAGGGAATCCACGGGCTGAATGATAAGATGTCCTATTCGCTTCCGTCGAATTCCAAATTCAGAATTTATATCAGCGCGCTGACTACGCTGAACATAGATGCCCATAACCGGATTTCCACAACAGATGAGAGACTCCTTCGCAGAATTGTCAGAGATGCGAGGACGAGAGGGGCAACGGCAAAGCATACGATTGGCATGTGGGGATCAGTGCGTGCAGGAGAAGAACTGAATATCTTCCCGTTCCAGGAGAGTGCGGATGAAATGTTCAATTCTGCACAGATCTACGAGCTGTCGGTACTCAAGCAGTATGCAGAGCCGCTGCTGTTCAGAATCGGAAAGGATGAACCGGAATACTATGAGGCAAAGCGCCTGCTGAAGTTTCTGGATTATTTCATCAGCGTGGATTCCACGCAGCTGCCGCATAATTCCATCTGCAGAGAGTTTGTGGGGGGAAGCTGCTTCAACGTGTAAGACTTGACAATCAGCTCAAAAACGTATAGATTGACATAGGTATGAGCAGGCCGGATGATCGCGGCTGCAGGTCCCGAAAGGGCGCAGGTGAGGAAAGTCCGGGCTTCAAAGGGCAGGATGCCGGATAACGTCCGGCGGAGGTAACTCCCGGGATAGTGCAACAGAAATATACCGCCAACAGTGTTTTCCGGCTTGCCGGAAAGTATTGCAGGAGCATGCGGTTTACCGCATGCTCTTACAGAAGTTCAGCTTGCTGAACTTCTGTTGGTAAGGGTGGAAAGGCAGTGTAAGAGACTACCGTGTCTGTGGTAACACAGGCAGCCATGTAAACCCCATTCGAAGCAAGACCGAACAGAAAGCTATGAACCGGCCCGGTTCGCTTTCAGGTGGGTCGCTTGAAACTGTCGGCAACGGCAGTTCTAGATAGATGATCATTCTCGACATAACCCGGCTTACAGGTCTGCTCATACTATAAAAAACTGTGATGATGAAATTATTTATGAAGATAAAAGACAGGACAAAGTCCCCGAAGAGGGTTATATGGTTTCTGGTATCCCTGGCAGTGATTCTGGCAGGGATTTTGTTATATCCGGGGAAAACCAGTACGGCACCGGATCTTTCCTACAGGTTCCGCTTCATGCTGGAGCATAACCTTCTGGTGACGGATCAGCTGACATACGAAAGTACCTCGGAGGCATTTGAAAATATCCGTCCGAGCGTGGTGCAGATTCATGTCGGCAGTACCTATGGCGGAGGCAGTATCTGGAAGATCGGCAGTGATGATATTGAAATCATTACCAACCGTCATGTGATTCAGAACTTTGCAGCGCAGGCGCAGACGGATGTAAACAGTAATTATGTGACTTTTTTTGACGGAGAAGCGGCACGTGTTGAACTGATCGGTGTATCAGCGCAATATGATGTCGGACTGGTGAAGGTCCCGGTATCAGAACTGACAGAAGCGGAACTGTGCAGCCTTCGCAGCGTGCGTATTGATGAAGCAGCCTGGCAGAAGGTAGCTGAGGGTACGACAATGTTCTGTGTTCATTCACAGGATATCATGCGAAACGGACCGGATGATGATCTGGTGGTGGCAGACGGAACAGGAACCGGAATTGCGGATCAGTCCTATATCGGGGTGGTATCGGATACCAGTGCCTATATCGAGGATCTCGGGCAGAATATGATGTACTGCATGTGCTATGCACAGGCAGGAATGTCAGGCGGCGGCATGTTTGATGCATATGGCAATCTGATCGGCATGGTGACCGGCGGAACGCAGCAGAATGAAACGGTCAGTGTGTCACTTCCGGATATACTGGCGGCATGCAGTGAAATTGAGAACGGCAAATGACAGAAAGAGGATGCTATGAAAGATAGCATTCTTTTTTTGATTTTCGGGTTGACAGAAATACTTTTTTCCGATATCCTGTTTTTCGCATCAGCAATCCGCTGATGAATTACGGAAATTCTTTCCGTATGTTTTTTTCCCAGACAAAGCTATGGCCGTGGCAATGTAATGAACATAACTGAATACGAGTTTGAAAGGTAGAATTGATGAGAAGAAAGAACCAGACCATTTCACTCAGGGATCTTGTGAAGAAAATGAAGCGTCACAGTACCCTGACAATTGCAGTCACAGCGATTGCAACAGCAGTATTATGCAGCGGACTGCTGTACATATGCCTGCCTGCAGCAGATGCACAGGCACAGGAACAGCCACAGACAGCGAAGGAGCCGTCGCAGACGGATATGTCCGGACAGCTTCAGGAGATCATGGCATATCTGAAAGAACTTGATCAGAAGCTGGTGACAGGCCAGAATTCACTGGATGAGCTGAAAAAACAGAATGAACTGATGATGGAGAAGGAAGCCGAAAGCCGGAGTACGACGACACTGGAAAAATCAGTCGCAGGGCTGGGTACTTCCATGCAGTCGCTGCATGATCAGATTACACAGACCGGTCAGCAGATTCAGACACTCCAGACCATGATGGCACAGGGAAATCAGGCGCAGCAGGACGAGATGAACCGGAAATTCACAGACATTACTGATTCACTGACGCAGATCAGCCAGAACTATACCGCAGCGCAGGCACAGCTGGAATCACTTCTGAAAAACATGAGTGATGCGGAAAAAGAGCATCATCAGGAACTGGTGCAGAAGCTGACAGAGCTGCAGAGCGGCATGACAGATACTGATGCCAGAAATCTGCAGACGATGACAGACAGACTTAAGGATATGGAGTCTGCTTATCTGGAGCAGCTCAGAAAGCTCGAGACACATGTGGATAACAGCATTACGGATATGGATACACACATGAGTGAGAGTATCGGTACACTTTCCACAGCAGTAGAGAATCAGTACCAGATGATACAGCAGCAGTTCGGCGGTGATAACAGGGCTGTGATGGAACTGCTTGCGGAGACCAGAAAAGATCTGAATGAAAAGTATGATCAGGTTTTCAGGCGTGCGAGTGACGGAAAGAAACTGGTGGCATCCGCGTTACTCACAAAAGGAATTGAAATCGGCGGGGATGCCACGTTTGCGGAATATGCGGAGGCGATCCGTAAGATTCCGCAGCAGCTGGTGATCGGTGTAGATCATCTGCCGGGAACGATCAGCTATGACTATCATCATCATATTGGTGCGGATGCGGGGCATCCCGGGACGGAACAGGTGGCTGCGGACTGCAAAGGCGGCTGCTATACCGTTCCGGTGTACCATATCCATGAAGGCAGCCCTTCGCGAAACGGCGGCTGTTATACGCTGGCACAGTATCACCATCACAGCGGCAGCTGCTATACTTCCTATTCTTATGATGCGGTGACCAATAATATCGTAGGGGAAGCCGGAGATGAAAACGGACAGTCCAGACATATCTATCACTGTAATGATTGCGGAGGCACTTTTTCGGGAACCAACGGATGGCATAAACATGGGCAGAGAGCCCTGATCTGCGGTAAGGGAGAAAATCAGATTGACAGCTATGCGCCCTCCTGCGGTATGACGCCGCAGACCATTGTCGGGTATCGCCCCGGCTGCGGACTCAGTGAAGGGCAGATCATTGCAGCACATATTGTTTATGAAAAGGGACAGAATCCGGAAATGACATCCCTGCGGACGTCAGCGTTTCAGGGGCAGATGACTTCAGCTCTTGCGGAAAGCAAACTGGCAATGCAGAACCATGCAGAAAAAGCGGTTCCGCCGGAAGGCACCTTTTTTGAAGGTGTTCTGACAGAGAAGGAGATTGCAGCGCTGAGCGATGCAGAGAAAAAAGAAGCGGAGGAAAAGACAGATTCTGCAGAAGAAATAAAGACGGAAGAAGAAACAGAATCAAAGCCGGCGGAGCAGGAACAGACACAGCCGAAGCAGGAAGAACAGAAAACGGCAGAGCAGAGCGGAAAAACAGAAAATACAGGTGCAGAAGCACCGCCGCCGGAGCAGAAAGAAGAAACGGCAGAAGATATGACGGAGGATACCATAAGTTTAGAAAAATTTCAGAATGGGGAAATCCCGCTTCCTTGACAATGTTTTGAGAGTGGCTATACAATAGAGTTCGTTGTAATGGGTAATTGTTAAGATCGGATAGGAGACGAAATGACAAAAATTGATATTATCTCCGGTTTCCTTGGAGCCGGTAAGACCACTTTGATTAAAAAGCTGTTAAAGGAAGCATTAAACGGGACGAAGGTCGTTCTGATTGAAAATGAGTTCGGTGAAATCGGTATTGATGGCGGATTCTTAAAGGAGTCCGGCATCGAGATCCGTGAAATGAATTCCGGATGTATCTGCTGTTCACTGGTAGGGGATTTTGATACCTCACTTCAGGAGGTCATGGAGAAATATGCACCGGAAAGAATTCTGATCGAGCCTTCAGGTGTCGGCAAGCTTTCGGATGTTATGAGAGCAATTCAGAATGTAACGGATAAAAATCCGGATATGAAGCTTTCAAGTGCGGTAACGGTTGTGGACTGCACCAAGATGAAGATCTATATCAAGAATTTCGGTGAGTTCTTTACCAACCAGATTGCCAATGCAGGAACTGTTCTTCTGACCAGAACCGACAAGGCGGATGCGAAGAAAATCGAAGATGCGGTGGCAATGATCCGCGAATACAATCCAAAGGCAACCATTATCACCACGCCGATGGCGCAGCTGACCGGTAAGGAGATTCTGGATACCTTTGAAGGAAATCATGATCTTGCTGCAGAACTGTTAAAGGCAGTGATGGAAGATGAGCATGAGCATCATCACCATCATCACCACCATGATCATGAGGAACATGATGAGCATGAAGAAGAGCATGAACATCATCATCATGATCATCACGATGATGACGACCATGACGAGCCGGATGAAGAGGGCGTAGTGGTTCATCATGTACATCATGATGATGACGAGGAAGAAGAGCATGAAGAGGGACAGCTGGATGCAGATGATGTATTCTCCAGCTGGGGAATGGAAACGCCTGCAAGATATTCCATGGATGAAATCAGAACCATGCTGGGCAGACTGGAAGACGATGACCGCTATGGCTTTATTCTCCGTACCAAAGGTATGGTACAGGCAGAAGACGGCAGCTGGATTGAATTCGATTATGTTCCCGGTGAAGCCGATGTCAGAAAGGGTGCCCCGGATGTAACAGGAAAGTTCTGCGTCATCGGATCTGATCTGAATGAGGAAAATCTTGAGAATCTGTTCCGCAGAAGAGATTGAAGAGAAGATTTTCTGATATAAATCTTTTTCACACGGCTATTTGTTTCAGAGCAGAACAAATAGCTCTGAAATAAAGCTGCTCAGAAACGGGGACGAATATGAAGCCGGTTTATGTAATTAATGGTTTTCTGGACAGCGGAAAGACAGATTTTTTCCGTTATACACTTGCACAGCCTTATTTCAAGACGAAGGGAAAAACACTTCTGATTGTCTGTGAAGAAGGCGAAAACGAATATGAAGAGAAACTCCTGCAGAGTACAAATACGGTGCTGGAACTGATCGAAGATGAAGCTGATTTTAATGTATCGAAGCTGACCGCCCTGGATAACAGGTATGAGCCGGAGCGTGTTCTGATCGAATACAACGGCATGTGGAATTTCAAGAACATGCACCTGCCGAAAAAGTGGGGAATTGAGCAGCAGATCAGTATGATTGATGCTTCAAGCTTCAAGCTGTACTATACCAATATGAAGTCGCTTCTGGCGGAACAGATCAGAAATTCTGATATGATTCTGTTCAACCGCTGTGACGGAATTGAAGATCTGGCAGCCTATAAGAGGAACATCAAGGCGATCAATCAGCGTGCGGACATTATTTTCGAAGACGAAAACGGAGAAGTGGATGTAACACTGGATGAAGACCTGCCGTTTGATCTGAAGGCGGATCCGATAGAATTAAATAACTATGGTTATGGTATGTTTTATCTTGATGCGCTGGATCATGTGGAACGCTATGAAGGTAAGAAAGTGAAGTTTACAGCCATGGTCATGAAACCGTCTGAATTTCCGGAGAACAATTTTGTGCCGGGACGTATGATTATGGGATGCTGTGCCAATGACATGCAGTTTCTGGGGTTTGCCTGCGAGTATGACGGGGCAAAGGATCTTAAGGAAAAAGAGTGGGTTGAAGTAACGGCAGAAGTTGAAAAGAAATATGTAAAGGAATATGACGGAGAAGGTCCGTTTCTGAAGGCCGTGTCAGTTGAGAAGACATCAGAGCCGAAGGAGCCGGTTGTTGATTTTACAGCGCCGCAGGCATGACAGAGAGCCTGAAGGGCGGTAGCTGCAGGTAATCGTAATCAGTAAATGCCGATGGCAGGACGCAGATCATGGGAGGACCGACATGCTCGGATATACACCGGTGCAATGGCTGTTTTTATTCTACTGTTTCAGTTTTTTCGGGTGGTGTTTTGAGTCAACTTATGTTTCTCTGCTGAAGCATAAGTTTGTGAACCGCGGGTTCATGCGTGGTCCGTTCCTTCCTTTATACGGGTGCGGCGGCGTTATGATGCTGGCGGTTTCAAAGCCGTTCTCCGGGAATCTGGTGATGGTATTTGTGGCAGGCTGTATCGGTGCTACAATTCTGGAGTATATCACAGGCGTACTGATGGAAAAACTGTTCAGGGTGCGTTACTGGGATTACTCGGATCAGAAGTTCAATTTTCAGGGACAGATCTGTCTGTCTTCGACACTGATGTGGGGTGTTCTGACCGTATTGTTTACCATGCTGCTGCGTCAGTTTATTTCAGATTCCGTATCACAGATTCCGGAGAGTGATATCCGTGTTGCGGACTACATTCTGACGGTTTATGTCAGCATCGATTTTGCATTTGCCTTTAAGACTGCACTTGAACTTAAGGAACTTCTGGTGTATATGGACAAGGTCAAGGAAGACATGCGCAGGATGCAGAACCGTCTGGATGCAATTATCGCATTTTCCGGTGAGGGATTTGAAAAAAAGCGTGAAGCCGGGATGGAAAAGGTCGGTGCGGTTGTCGGTACAATCAGCAGGAAAGCAGGAACCGTCAAAAACGGGCTGTCAGAAAAAGTATCCGGTGCGGGCAATCAGCTGGAAAATCATCTGGATACCCTCAGCAGCGGTCTGGAGAGCCGTTTCAGCGGATTGAAGGAAAGCATGCAGCAGAAGCCGTCTGCATATTTTGACAGTGTAAGAGATGAAATCACAGAGCTCAGAACCAGATACCGTGTGATGCTGGAAGAACTGCCGAAGCCGAACCTGAAGAGTTTCGGAGAGGCATACAGGAAGGGAAGAATCCAGGGTAATCCGGGTATGGTATCTGCAAAGTTCAAGGAAAGTCTGGAAGAATTAAAAGAGAGATTCAGATAAGCCACATTGCATGGCGCCTGATCTGCACAAAAAAGGCTTCACACCGTGAGTGGTGTGAAGCCCTTACTTTTTGCATTTATTGATCAGTTAAGCTTGTTAACAGCCTGAGCAAGACGGGAAACTTTTCTGGAAGCCGTAGACTTCTTGATGATGCCCTTGGACTCAGCCTTGTCAATTGCAGATGTAGCAGCAAGAAGCTCTTTTGCAGCCAGTTCCTTATCACCGCTTTCAACAGCAGTTCTTACTTTCTTTACAGCTGTCTTAACAGCAGATTTAACAGTTAAATTTCTCTCAGCTTTTTTCTCGCTGGTGATAACTCTCTTCTTGGCAGATTTAATATTAGCCATGATTACCTCCGTAATGATATCATAAACAAATTTGATTTTTCTGTAATGAGCATCTTGGCCGGACACGGACAGTCGATGCCACATACGTTCATATCTTAGAAGATATTCGCCAAACTGTCAATAGATTTTTCGATATTTCCATGCTACACTGAGGTATAAATTAAATTACAAGATTGGATGATGAGGTTATATGGATCAGAGTAAAATCAGAAATTTCTGTATTGTAGCACATATTGATCACGGCAAGTCCACACTGGCGGATCGCATGATCGAAAAAACGGGTGTCCTGACGAGCAGGGAGATGCAGGCGCAGGTACTCGATAATATGGACATTGAACGGGAGAGAGGCATTACGATCAAATCGCAGGCGGTTCGTCTTGTGTATAAGGCGAAGGACGGCGATGAGTATATTTTTAATATGATCGATACTCCCGGACATGTGGATTTCGGATACGAAGTCAGCAGGAGTCTTGCGGCCTGTGACGGCGCGATTCTGGTGGTGGACGCAACACAGGGCGTGGAGGCGCAGACACTTGCCAATGTGTATATGGCACTGGATCATGACCTGGACGTGTTCCCGGTGATCAACAAGATTGATCTTCCGAGTGCGCAGCCTGAAGAAGCCAAAAATGAAATTGAGGATGTGATCGGAATTGAAGCACAGGATGCACCGCTGATTTCTGCAAAGATGGGAATCGGCATAGATGAGGTTCTGGAAGCGGTTGTGCATAAGATCCCGGCACCGGTCGGAGATCCGGCCGCACCGCTTAAATCACTTATTTTTGATTCCATTTACGACTCCTACCGCGGTGTTATCGTGTTTGTCAGAATCCGTGACGGTGTGATCCGTAAGGGGATGCAGGTAAAGTTCATGTCGACAGGTGCAGTGGAGGAAGTTGTGGAGGTCGGTTATTTCGGACCCGGAAGATTTATTCCCTGCGATGAGCTGTCTGCCGGAATGGTGGGATATTTTACAGCGTCCATCAAGAATATTCAGGACAGCCGTGTCGGTGATACCGTGACGGATGCGGCAAATCCCTGTGCAGAGGCACTTCCCGGATATAAAAAGGTCATGCCGATGGTATACTGCGGCCTTTACCCTGCCGATACCGCGCGCTATCCGGAACTGCGGGATGCGCTGGAGAAACTGCAGCTCAATGATGCATCACTGTTTTATGAGCCGGAAACGTCACAGGCGCTCGGATTCGGGTTCCGCTGCGGCTTCCTGGGACTTCTTCATCTGGAAGTCGTACAGGAGAGACTTGAACGGGAATATAATCTCGACCTTGTGACAACAGCGCCGGGTGTAGTGTATAAGGTGCACAAGACAGACGGTACCATGTTCGATCTGACCAATCCTGCCAATCTGCCGGATCCTTCCGAAATTGAATATATGGAAGAGCCGATTGTCAGTGGTGAGATCATGGTTACGACCGATTATGTCGGGCAGATCATGCAGCTGTGCCAGGAACGCAGAGGCAGATATCTGGGTACGGAGTATATTGAAAAGACCAGAGCACTTCTTAAGTATGAACTCCCGCTGAATGAGATCATTTATGATTTCTTTGATGCGCTGAAATCACGTTCAAGGGGATTTGCGTCCTTTGATTATGAACTCAAGGGTTATGAACAGTCAGAACTTGTCAAACTGGATATATTGATTAACCGTGAAAATGTTGATGCATTGTCGTTTATCGTACATAAAGACGGCGCCTATGAACGCGGACGTAAAATGTGTGAGAAGCTTAAGGATGAGATCCCGAGACATTTATTCGAGATTCCGATTCAGGCAGCGATCGGCGGCAAGGTCATTGCCAGAGAAACGGTCAAGGCCATTCGCAAGGATGTGCTTGCCAAGTGCTATGGCGGTGATATTTCACGTAAACGTAAGCTTCTGGAGAAACAGAAGGAAGGCAAGAAAAAGATGCGCCAGATCGGTAACGTCGAGATTCCGCAGTCAGCTTTCCTCAGCGTACTCAAACTGGATGATACGAAATGATGACACCACTTTCCCTTTACATTCATGTTCCGTTCTGTATTAAAAAATGTCTATATTGTGACTTTTTGTCCGCTCCTGCAGGGAAAGACCTGCAGGAGCGCTATTTTCATGCACTTCTTTCTGAAATTCATGCGGCAGCGCCTTTGTACGGTGCATATGAAGTAAAGACGGTCTTTATCGGCGGCGGAACGCCGTCTGCGGTGGATGCTGTATGGATCGGCAAAATGATGGAGGCGGTGCGGTCATCGTTTCATATGTCAGAAAAAACGGAAGTAACGATGGAAATGAATCCGGGTACGGAGACGCCGGAGAAACTGCGGATCTGTGCAGAAGCAGGAATCAATCGTCTGAGCATCGGCTGTCAGTCCCTGCAGGACGAGGAACTGAGGGCACTTGGACGGATTCATGATGCAGCAGCTTTTTACCGTTGTTATGAGGATGCGAGATCAGCCGGATTTCATAATATCAATATTGACCTGATGAGTGCACTTCCGGGGCAGACACCCGGAGCCTGGAGAGATACGCTTGAGAAGGCAGCAGCGCTTGAACCGGAGCACATATCCGCGTACAGCCTGATCATAGAGGAAGGCACACCCTTTTATGACAGGTACGGAGATGTCAGCAGACAGGATCTGTATGATGAGCGAAAAAAGGACTATAATCAGAATCAGAAGGAAACGAAATGGAAGGCACTTCCGTCGGAAGATGCAGAACGGCAGATGTATTCGGATACGCTTCGTATTCTGAGTGAAATGGGTTATCACAGATACGAAATATCCAATTATGCGAGAAACTGCATTGCCGATCCCGGCCGATATGAGTGCCATCATAACCGTGTTTACTGGGAACGCGGAGATTACCTGGGGTTTGGAACCGGTGCAGCATCACTGATCAGAAATGAAAGGTGGAGCAATATCCGTGAGCTGGAGCAGTATATCTCGGATCACGGGGAACCGGACAGAATCAGGGAAAACAGAGAACAGCTGACGGTGCATGCGCAGATGGAGGAATTTATGTTTCTGGGACTGCGTCTGACTGAAGGGATCAGGATAAGTGAATTTGAAAGATATTTCGGATTCCCGATTGCAAAAATATACGGAAAGGTAATCCGGAAGCTGACAGAGGAAGGTCTTCTGGAGCAGGATGCGGATCATCTGCGTCTGACCGCAAGAGGAACCGATGTCAGCAATTATGCGATGGCAGAATTTCTATTTGATGAGGAAGAGTCCTGAATTGTCAGCCGGCATTTCATGCCGTGCAGGAGCAGTGAACATATGAAAACAAGAGTACTGAGCAGTATTATGCTGACCGTAATTATGGGCTGTGTTCTGATCCCGTTTCAGAGTAAGGCACAGAGCAGCAGTATTTCCGGTAATATTGATGTCATTGTGAATGTTTCACAGGATGAAATGCAGCCTTATGTCACTGCATTTGAAAAAAAATATCCCGATGTGAATGTCAGTCTGGAATACTGTTCAGATTACGAAAATGATATCAGGAAGAGAATTGACAGCGGTGCATACGGAGATGTGCTGTTTGTTCCGGCATATCTTTCAAAGGATGAATACAGCAGCTATTTTGACAGATTTGGGTCGTTCGAAAAGCTGTCAGAGAAATATCGCTACCTGGACCAGGGGAAAACGGTCGGGGATGATGTCTACGGTATGCCCTCATCAGCTTATATCACAGGAATTGTATATAACAGAAAAGTATTTGATGAAGCGGGAATTACACAGCAGCCGACAACCTCCCGGGAATTTCTGCAGGATCTCAGACAGATCAGTGACAGAACGGATGCTATTCCTTTTTATACCAATTA
The DNA here is from genome assembly GCA_964388815.1 of uncultured Butyrivibrio sp. Taxonomy (GTDB): domain Bacteria; phylum Bacillota; class Clostridia; order Lachnospirales; family Lachnospiraceae; genus Butyrivibrio. Next base: position 14,229 of record CAYMBY010000020.1, read on the forward strand.
TGCTGACAGCTGGGCACTTCAGTACTGGAATGTATTTCCTTATATTGAGATGACGGGAGATGCAGGAAATAAATTTGACAGTTTTATTTATGAAAAGAATCCGTTCGGGAAGGGCAGCAGCCATTATCAGGTAGATCAGCTGCTTTATGACATCGTAAAGAACGGGCTGGCAGGAGATAATCCGGAAAAAACAAACTGGAATGATTCAAAGGCACTTCTGAATCAGGGTAAAATCGGCTGTATGGTGACAGGATCGTGGGCGGTGATTCAGTTCCTGAAGGCAGGAGACAATGCGGGAGACATTGGATTCATGCCTTATCCGAATGCGGTGGATGGCAGACAGTATGTGACACTTTCAGCCGATTACTGCTATGGAATCAGCAGTAAATCAAAAAATCCGGACGCGGCAAGAGCTTTTATCACTTTCATGCTGGATGAATCCGGTTATGCACTGGATCATGAAAATCTCTCGATCTGTAAAACAGATCCGATGCCTGATTTTTACAGCAATATGCAGAATGTAACGATTATGTCGCCAAAACAGGCGTCAGATCGGGAATATCAGATCTACAAGACACTTTCTGCCGGGTTTAACCCTGAAGATACATCGGAAATACAGCGGATTATCCGTGCGGCGGATGGTTCAGAAGGCATTTCCTTTGATGATATTATGGCGGAGTGGAATAAAAAGTGGGAAAGCTCAAGAACTGCAGACATGAAGGCGGATGATAATGCAGCCATGGCGGCAGATCAGCTGTGGCAGGGCAACCAGGTGCAGAAGGATAATTATGATGTTCAGCTTTCCCTGTCTGAAAAGGCCTATGTACAGGGAAAAAGAAAGGTAAATGTCGGTTATGTCAGTCAGATGGCACCTTATTCCTATGAAAGTAAAGGTGCAGCGGCAGGTGCGGCGATTGAAATTCTGAATGTGATTGCAGAGCAGACAGGACTGACACTGGAATATATACCCTATCATACAGAGGCAGATCTGGAGGAGGCTGTTGCCAGAGGAACAGTGGATATGGCTGCCTGCATTGAGGATACAGATACAGATCTGATTCTTTCAAGGAGTTTTTTTACGGGAACACCGGCGATTGTATATAATAGCCGCTTTGCCGCTGAAAACATCAGCAGTAATGCAGAGGCGGTAATCAGGGGAAGCAGCCTGAATTTTCTCTCACAGAAACACAGAAAAATATCGGTGGACAGTTGCAGCGATGCGATCAGGGCAGTCAGAGAGGGAAAAGTTCAGTACTGTGTGATGGACAGCTATGAAGCAAGTTATTATCTGCGACAGAACGGAATCAGCGGACTGACAATGGAACCGCTGACTTCCCAGTACGGTATGGTATTTGCGTATTCGGGGCAGACGGATAACCGCCTTGTGTCGATCTGTAACAAGTATATTTACAGTATGAATGATGCGGATATTCAGATGCGGGTGCTGAATCACCTGAACAGTGTGGCAGAGACAATTACGCTCAAACGTTTTATTGAGAGCAATCCGGTGACCAGTATTCTGGTCATCATACTGATTGCCGGTGTGCTTGTCGTGCTTACGCTGATTGCGCTGATCAGTTCGATCAGAACGGCCAGGACGAAGGAACTGGCAGCCAAACGTTATGAGAAACTTGCAGAACTTTCGGAAGAATATCTCTTTGAGTACAGTTATGAAACGCATCTGCTGAAATTTGACAGCAAGTTCCGTGACAGCTTTGGGGTCGGACAGGAAATGCACATTGAAGCAGGAATGGTTCAGAATGAAAATGAAGAGCTCCGGCATTTTATTCAGAAGACAATTGACTGTATGAATGACGGGAAGAACACTTCGGATCTCATTCCTTATGAACATAACGGTGTGAAGGAATGGTACAGAGCAGTCATTTCCAGAATTTATGATCAGGATGGGAAACGGCCGATCCAGATCATTGGCAAGCTGGTCAGTGCAGAGAGTGAGATCAGAGAACAGGAGAAACTGCGCAGAAAAGCGGAAACGGATGAACTGACAGGACTGATGAACCGGGCCGGATTTGAGGCGGCATATAACGGAATCTGCAAAGATATTCCTGACAGCCCCTGTGTATATGCAATGCTGGATCTGGACAATTTCAAAATGGTAAATGATACGCTCGGACACCAGGGAGGAGATAATGCGCTCTGTTTTATCGCAGATCAGCTGAAAACGCTGTACGGGAAATATGATATTGCCGGAAGAATGGGTGGTGATGAGTTTGTTCTGTTTGCAGCCAATGTTACATCAGACGGTGTGGAGAAAATGATGGAAAGGCTCCTTTCACAGATGCATACAAGACTTGGAAATGACATGGGAGAGATTCAGATTACAGTGAGTATCGGCGCTTTTTACAGTATGCACAGAGTTCCTCTTGAAGATGGTATCCGCAGAGCAGATGAAGC
>CAYMBY010000021.1:0-3511 GCA_964388815.1 uncultured Butyrivibrio sp.
CGACCTGTAATGCACTTTCAGATACCTGCCGGATCGAACTTCGGATTTTATTCATGAAGCTGTTGAGTGCCTGCGCCATCGCACCGACTTCATCGTTACTCTTGACCGCAATTTGAAGCGTCAGATCATTATTTGCTTCTGCTGCAAGCAGATCTTTCTGCATCGCTTTAATCGGTTTGATGATCATTTTGGAGATCAGATAGCTTAATGCAATCGCCGCAATTGCAAATCCGATTACCGCAAATATAATAATGCTTTCTGTCAGGGCTGCAGATTCAGAGGCTGCATCAAGAAGCCCTAATATCTGTGTTTCCCTGCGTGTCTGATATTCTTCCAGTTTATTCTCTAAAGCACTGGCTGCCGGAGTCATTTGCGTTTTCATAATATCCAACACTTTACTATCATCTCCTGCCTGCACTTCTGGAATAAGAGTATCTGTAGCTATTTTGCAATATGCATCATGCAGCGTTTTTATTTCTGTACTAAGCTGTTTGTCTTCTTCTGATGTAGACGTGTTGATCAGATTATCATATGCTTTATCTGATTCCGGATTTAATGATGTAAAAGTTTCAATATAGGACGCATCTTTTGTAATAACATAGGCCCGTAACGTAGCAACTTCTTTTTCAGAATTTACAATAACCTGATTTGTCTCCTGATATAAAGGAAGATATGTTTGATCAATATTTCTGGAATCGCTTGCCATGGAATGGATCCGTGACAGTGTGAACAGCAGAAGAACAACTGCGATCAGGGTTACGCCCATAAATCCCCCAAATATCTTGACCATGATACTACTACTTCGTTTACTCTTTTCCTTCATTTTTTTCCCTCACTTTCAAATTTGAACTGCCCTTTTATTTACTACGGATCGATTGCTTTCTTCCGTATATGCACTGTTTTTTACAACCACTTTCAGATCCAGATTTACTTTCTTTAATGTTCTTCGGATTGCGTCTTTCCCGACTGCCTCTTCCATTGTCACTTTCATTTTTTCTTCCAACAGCCTGAGTGTCCATCTTGCATATCCCTGCGGTACCGGCTCACATGCAAGCGCAATAATTCTTGCTTCTATCCCGTCATCGACTTTGCGTCTTGCATTATCCGAATTTGCATTTCGCTTTATGGAAGTCACATAATCCATTCCATATCTCGTATATCCTGCAACCGTATTGGAAACTGTCGCATAACAAACCCCATTGATCTTGCGGCATTGTTCATGCGTTAATATCTTCCCATGATTTTCATCCATATCCAGAATAATCTGACAATGCAGACTGATCGTTTTTGAAGTTGTTTTTTTCCGGATCAGTAATTTTAGTTTTTTAACCTCTTCATCCGTTAACCGAACCTGATATATCTTAGGTCTAGGCATGCTATCTTCCCTCCGTAACAGCACATTTCTTTTATTTTATTACGTATATAAATGACGTGGGTGTCAAAAGTCACTTTCTGAAAATGGCTTTTCACATATAAATCTGTACTTTGACAACTGAATACAACTATGAATCCTGATTTTTATCCAGGTAGCGGCAATGAGAAGTGCATATATCTGCCCCTTTGTAATTATTCGGGCTGCAATGCCATACATCTTGTCTTACCCTGTATGAACCGGAACATCTTTATGAAATTGAAGGCAGCAACTTTAAAGCCGAAGAATTGTTTTGTCTTCAGCTTTCCGCGAACCGGCATATGGTCAACGCCGTATTTATTCCGTATGATTGAAGGTACTGTTTCAACACCGTTCCTGATCCTGCCGATCAGCTGCCGTACTTCATCATCCTGCATATTCTTCTGTGCAAGCACTTTGACGCGTGATGCTACTGATATATACATCAGTGCCGTGCGCTTTTTCAGAACCGGATTGCATTCTTCCCGCTGCGGGCACTGTGCACATTTTTCACGAAGGAATGATACACGTATGAGGCCCGTCTGGCTGATATAGGAACTGCTTTTGGGTTTATGCCCTGCAGGGCAGCTTATTACAGACTTCCCATCACCGGACAGTGTGAACTCTGACAGAATTCCTTTTGGCTTCCTGCCTGTAAGCCCTGTGGTAAGGACCCCGATGTTTTTCAGTGAGGCCTGCTCCTGTATGTTTTCTCCACTGTACGCACCATCTGCGATGACTGCAACTGTTTCTTCGGAGACTGTGGCATTTTCAATCGCTTCTTTGATAAAGGATGAATCGCTTCGGGTATTTACATCATACTGGTAATTCGTGATGACAGACCCGTTTCCATCAACAGCTTCTGTGATATTGGCTACATAGCCACGGTGCTGTTTCCCTGCTTTGATGCGGTATGTTGCATCCGGGTCTGACGGGTTCTGCAGTACGGATGAATCCATTCCGTCAGCCTTGTCTTTCGGAATAAGATGGCCGTTATCCCCGTCCTTTGTCTGCTCACTTACAGCCCTTTCAAGCAGCTGGTAATCTTCTGTACCATGATAATCTTTTTCACATCCGGGAAGAAGGGATGCAGCGTCATCTATGATCTTTTGAAGACGCTCGCCCTGCGGGGTTTCTTTGTCATAATAGACAACACGGTTCCGGTCATTCGGGTCTGCATAGTGTTCAAGGCCTTCCAGAAATTCTGTATGGCCGTCACGGTGTACTTCTTTCACAAGATTTGAAAGACAGGTGTAAAGCAGTTCGAGACGTCCCATTTTCCGTATGTTTGACTCTATCATCATACTGTCCATACGCTGGATGGACTGGTCGATTTCCATAAATCTGCGGATATGTTCGGAAAGACCGGAGATGCATTCGTGTATCAGGTCCCTGCCGGTTGCAAGCTCGTATGCTGCATTTCTCTCCCTGAAGCGGCTGAAGGTTCTGTCACTGATCGGCTGTTCTTCAAAGCTGGTGGTATGGAGTGCATACTGGAAGCGCAGGTCGAATTCACATTCCTCACGGATTTCATCATCTGTGAGATGCGAGAGTTCTTTCAGGATCAATGCTCCGACAATCACATTAACTGGGGCATTTGGCCTTGAATTCGTTTTCTCACTGTAAAGGGGGGCGAATATCATTTCATCGATATTGACAAAAATGTTGTCAGAAAACGCTTTGGCCCAGGATTTTTCAAGTATGTGAAGTTTACGTTCAGATAAAAAGCCAAGTGCATCAAACAGAGAAAGTTGCTGGGATTCATTTAACAGGAAAGACATTGGGATACCTCACAGGTTATTTGTATTTATGCTATTATTATACTGCGGAGCACACATGTAATTCCATAGTTGTATTCAGTTTTCAAGGTACGTCAGGGTGTTACTTTTGACACCCACGTCATGATATACTTTTGTTATACATAAGTCATATGTTTCCGAGTTGAACAGAAAAATTCATTGTGTTTTTTTGAGAATACGGAGGCAAGAATGAAGCAGTTCCTCTTCGAAGTACATCTGCTCAGTCAGCTGAGTGACAGCCTGTCTGCAGTTCGGACATGCTGTGATGAGACAGCACCGGGCGCAGTCCTGGTACATGTTTTCTATGGAGAAACGGATCTGA
>CAYMBY010000022.1:0-50198 GCA_964388815.1 uncultured Butyrivibrio sp.
GTATACATATCCACCGGTTCAAACGGCCTTACCTTCATCACGCCGCAGACCCAGATGAATGCATAGGCAACCAGCAGCAGGAAAATCACACCGAAAATTTCAAAAATGCGGATTCTGTCTACGCCCGTGGAAATGTTCCAGAACATGTATACATTGCCCGCAATGCCGAGAATCTGCGGCAGGCCACCGAACATCAGCTTTCTGTTTCTTGGCGCTTCGGGATATTTTCTGCGCAGGATCAGAACCGTTGCATGAATCATACAGTATGTCACCAGCCAGAAGCAGGAGGCTGCCAGAACAATGAATGTGATTCCGTTTGTGTTGGCCAGATTGGAAATCACGAGTCCCGCATCAAATGTTCCCATCAGAATCAGACCGTTTACCGGTGCCCCATGCCGGTTGACTTTGGACAGAACGGAAGGCATCAGCTTCTCTTCAGACATTCCCTGCAGAATCCTTGATGTGGATGCAAACACGGTATTCATCGTACTGACCGCTGCCAGGATCGTAACAAATCCCATCCAGTATCTGCCGGCATTCCCCAGCAGGTTCGTTGCATAAGTCATATGCGGTGTACCGTTCGGATCTGCAGCGAGTGTACCGAGATTCACATAATTCGTCATGCCAAGTCCCAGAATCGCCTGTACGCCAAAGAGAAGAAGGAGTCCCAGAATCATGGAGAGAAGCACATCGCGTCTCGGATTCTTCATGTTCTTGGCTACCGGAATGACAAATTCCACACCGATGAAGAGCCAGAAGGCCAGTGCCGCCATTGCCATGACATTGCCGGTGCCCGTTACTGCAGGTGCTGACTGACCGGCAGCAGTAACTGCAGTTCCCGTCCCAAGGTGCAGAATTCCGATTACACCCAGGCAGATCATGGAGCCGATCAGCAGGATCACGACAATATTCTGGATTCTGGAAAAGATATCCACGCCAAAACAGTTGATCACAAAGAAAATCCCCAGTACCACCAGTGAAATAATGCGGTTGTCAAGTCCCGGGAAAAAGAGCTGACACAGAACATTACCGCACATGGCAAGTTCTCCTGTGGATGCCAGCACCATCGTAATCACATATGCCGCCACATTGCCGATCAGTGACGGAACAGGGCCAAGCCCTGCCAGCAGATACTGTCCTGTTCCTCCGTCCACATTGGGCATAATGCTGTTGAGCTCTGCAAAGCTCAGCGCAATGAACATATTCAGGATCATTACCACAAACATGGGCAGGATAAACGCAGGCCCTGCCATCCCCATTCCTGTCCCCAGCGATACCAGACAGCTCGTCGCCACAATCAGTCCTACCGTAACCGAAATTCCGTCAAAAAGCGATAATTTCTTCATATTGCCTCCTCACCCTGCATCAGAACAGATACGGTTTATCCCACAGATTCAGTTCTGTGCCGATACCGCCGATACCATGTGCCTTTGCATATTCATACACTTCCTTGCCCCAGGCAACGTCCTCTACCGGCATGCCGCCGACAGAATACAGTACGATCTGATCGTCACTTTCTCTGCCCGGAAGCTTTCCGTTTAAGATCGCACCAAGATCATGAATTCTGGATTTGTCCAGTTTGCCCTCGTGTGCCAGATCCATCAGTTTGGAACCCAGAATATAGATGGTGTTATATGTCGGATAGGGATATTCTTCAGCCCATGCTTCATAGAGTTTGATGTTATCCACGACCAGTTTGGTCTTCGGATCCAGAAGAAGTGACTCTTCAAAATTGGCTGCACCGGGAAGGCACATCACAGCACCTTTTTTGATCCACTCCGTCTTTACAAACGGATATGCGGATTCCCCGACACCCATGGCCGTGGAAGTTGCAAAGTTCACAACATCGCTGTCGCGGATGCATTCTTCCAGTGTGTCGCATACAACAAAGTTTTTGATCTGCGGAACATTTTCCTTTACAAATTCAATACATCTGTCAATGGAAGCACGTCCCCTTCCCTTGATCTTCAGGGTATCCAGTGTCGGGCAGACCGCTGCAAAGGTCTTGACTGCAATACAGTTGATAACACCGGGGCCTACTATGCCCAGTACCTTTGCTCCTTTCTTCACAAAGTGCTTTACACCGACACCGGGGATTCCGGCTGTACGATAGGCACTGATCAGATTTCCTGACATCAGGGCAAGCGGCGCTCCCGTTTCCTTATCGTTAAGCATGACCATCAGAATAGAGCGGGGCAGCCCTTTATCACGGTTCTCCACATTGGAGCCGTACCACTTCATACCGGCGAGATCGAACTTGCCGCCGACATAGGCAGGCATTGCCATGAATCTTCTGTCCGGTCCGTTCTTGGGCATCTCCGGGAACTCCGGTTCATCCGGAAAAGATACCATACAGCCATGAGAATTTCCGTTCTCTCCGCCCATCCGGTAATCTCCCTTATCCAGGAGTTTTAACAGTTCTTCCATACAGTCCGTACATTTTGCACCATCACCTACACCTGCTGCCAGCATGTCTTTCTCATTCAGATACAGAATATTCACTTCCGGGTATGCCATAATTTTTCTCCTCCATGTTTTCTTTTATAAAAAAAGCAGGCAAAAACATCTTCTGACGTCTTTGTCTGCCCGGGTTAACTGCCTTATGTAATCAGATCTTTGCCTTGAATCTGTCGTAACGATATGCCTGCATATCGGTCACCGGTGTTTCATCGCAGATGAGCTGCGCAAGGTGGTAACCTGCTGCCGGTCCGATCCCGAAGCCGTGTCCGGTAAATCCTGCTGCCAGGTACAGTCCCGGTACCTCTTCCACACGGCTCATCACCGGAATTCCATCCACACACGGATCAATCCAGCCGGTCCAGGATCGCACGATTTTGGCTTTGGACAGATCCGGGAAATATTTCAGAATTCCTCTGCAGATACACGGTACATTAATGCTGTTGGAAATCAGTCCGTCCTTACTGAGTTCATACCCTTCCTGCCCGCTGGAACCGCCAAAGACAAAGGATCCGTGATGCGACTGATGTCCATAGAAATCCGCTTCTGCCGTTCCCAGCATCTGATCAAACATTTTCGGCTCTGCTTCTGTCACCAGGCACTGCATCTTCTGTTTGATCATGGGAATATCGATTCCGACTGTTTTTGTAATAAAACGGCTCTCATAGCCGGCTGCCACCAGTACTTTTTCCGCTTCATATGTATTCTGCTCCGTAATTACCCTGCGGAGTTTTCCACCGTTTTTCTGTAGTTCGACCACCTTTTCCCCTGTAATAAAACAGGCGCCGAGCTGTCTGGCCTTCCGGTAATAGGCAAGCGTTGTCTTCATGGGATTGGCATGTCCGTCAGTCGGACACCAGCTCGCCCCGATGACTTCATCCGACAGATACGGATTGATCTGCTTTACCTCCTGCGCATCGATCATCTTCACGTCCAGTCCGCAGGCGGTTGCACGGTCCGTCAGCCCCTGCAGTATTTTCAGGTGTGCCGGTGTCTTGCCAAGTCGCAGGTTGCCTTTCTGTGTATATTCCACATCCGCATCCAGTTCTTCATTCAGATGCGGCCACAGGTTCTGAATCCCCCACATCACCATCGGCAGTTCCCGCGGGTCTCTTCCTGACTGTCTGACACCGCCTCCGTTTCTGGAGGAACCTCCATTCCCGATATTGTCAGAGCCTTCGAGTACGATTACCTTTCTTCCTTTTTTTGCCAGATAATATGCGGTTGCATTTCCGATGATACCGCCTCCGACAATGATCACATCTGCTGTCCGGTTCATACCTGCCTCCTTTCCGTCTTACATTTCATCTGCCAGAATCTGCATTTCCACAGGTCTCATCGGTGCTCTGCTGGTTGCAGGTTCCAATGTTCCCGGCGCTACACCGCTTTCGCCTGCCACAATTGACTTGACGAGTTTTGCACACGTCTGCCCCTGGCACAGCCCCATGCCGCAGCGCAGGTATCTTCTGATCTCTGTAATGGTGAACATACCGTCATGCACTGCTCTGCGGATTTCTCCTCTGGTAATTTCCTCACATCTGCAGATGATCATGTCATCATCCGGTCCGGGAATAAACGGTCCGATGTCTCTCGATCTGTCATTAACTTCGTTCATACTGCGCCTCCTGCCGTTTCTGCTTTTGTTTCTGCCCTGTCCGCATAGAATCTGGCCTTCATGGCCATATCCTTAGGTACCCGGATCGTCAGGAGATTCGTTCTGTCATATGCGGGGGAAGACTTTACGGATATCACCTCCGCCTTACATACAATTTCTCCTGCACGGTTTCTGGCATAACCCTGATCCCCGACCTTCGGAAGCGGAAAAAATTCATAGGGAAGCGTTACGCTTGCGCCTGTCTCGTCATAATCTTCATCAACAAGGAAAATCGCCTGACCGGAACAGCTGGCCACACACATGCCGCAGCCGCTGCATTTTGCCAGCGGATTAACAACAGGAAGTGAAGTAATGTCTTTTCCCACATTGATACAGGAGAACCTGCATGCATCCTGACAGGGATTGCACGGAATGTTCTGACTGCATTCGATCACCGGATGAAGACCCTTTTTACGACAGATCCCCGGGTATCTGAAGATTTCCGCTTCAGATAAATACCCTTTGGTCAGCAGATTCTGTGAAACATCGATTCCTTCCTCTGTTTTCTCTATCTTTTTCCCTTTATTTCCGGGAGCGAACATACCTCTGCGAAGACTCAGCAGATCATTTTTCAGTTTTGTCAGTTCTCTGATTTCGTCTTCTTCTGAAACAAAGCCCATCTGATATGCTGCGCGGACTCCTGAGATTCTGCCTTCGATCATGGCGGAACTGGCTTCCTCTATCCCGGAAACATCTCCGGCTGCATATACACCGCTTACGGAAGTTTCACCGTATTCATCTGTTTCCGGCACCTGCCCGCCTCTTTTCGGATCATCTGCCATCGTGCAGCCTGACATCTTAAGGAGCTGCGACATCGGAGAAAGACCTACCGCCACGCAGATCGTATCTGCGTCAAAATGTTTCTCCGTGCCCGGGATCTTCTGAAACTTCCCGTTTACCTGTGAAATCACCACGCCGGTCACATGATCTGTTCCTTCTGCTTTGGTGATGGTATGGGACAGATAGAAAGGAACACCGCATCTTGCCAGCTTGGCTGCATGAACCCCGTATCCGCCGATGGCAGGTGCCGCATCCACAAGTGCGACCACTTCACATCCCGCCTGCATCAGCTGAAAAGAAACCACCAGCCCGACATTGCCGCTGCCCAGCATCAGGACCTTTTCTCCGGGCTTTACGCCATGCAGATTCATCATGGTCTGCGCGGCTCCTGCTCCGATCACTCCCGGCAGATCCCATCCTTCAAAGGGAACCATATTCTCGGATGCCCCGGTTGCCACAATGATGGTATCGCCCTTGACGTGCTCGATATGCCCTTTGCGCTGCACTGTTACTTCCTTATCTTCATAGATTCCGGTTACCGTGGATTCCAGCTGTACTTCAACGCCTGCTGCCGATGCCTCCTGCAGCAGTTCTTCTCCGATCCGGAACCCGCGGATCTTTGCGTGATGCTCCTTTGATCCGAAAAACTTGTGAATCTGTTTGAACAGCTGTCCGCCCGGTCTGCTGTTCTCATCATATACAACTGTCTTCATGCCATACCCTGCCGCCTCGATTGCTGCAGACAGTCCGGAGGGACCTGCGCCCACAATGACCAGATCATATCTCTTCATGCCATGACACCTCCCTTTAATACCGTGTCTTTCACCTGTGATGCGGGTACGACACCTACCTGCGTTTCCACAACCATGCCCTCGCGGACCGGTGTGATGCAGGTTCGTGTATTCGGTACACCGTCTACCACCATAACGCAGTCGGTGCATCTGCCGATGGCACAGAAGATACCTCTGGGCCTGTGCTTTTTCGTTGTATATCTGTGTACCATGACGCCAAGTGCCTTAAGCGCCTCTGCCACCGGTTCTCCTTCATAGCCTTCCACCGTTTTGCCGTCATATGTAAAAGAAACCTTTCTGCCCTTTTCGATGGTGCCCAGAATCGGGTGTTCTGTTATCCTGCGTTCCATACTGCTTACCTCCTTTATGGCTGTTACTGCATCATGGCCGTCATTTTGATCTCCACCAGCTGTGTGCTGCGATTTAATTCTGTCGTTCCGACTACGGTAAAGAGCGGCCTGATCTCATGGAAAATCTCTGCATATGCTTTTCCGATCTCCGCGCCATCTGACATATTCACTGCAAACACATCCACCGATACCACATCTTCCGCTTTGCTTCCCGCCTGCTGCAGAAGTCTGAGCTGTTTTTCCAGAACATATTTGGTCTGATTGTAGGCATCCCTGCCGAATACGCTGCCGTCCGGCTGGACAGAAGTTGTGCCGCCGATCAGGATCATATTTCCTGCCTTGACCATTCTGGAATATCCCATTTTCTCTTCCAGTGGTGCTCCTGACTGATACCTCTGAATATCCATACCGTTTTCCTCCATATTGTATACATGTATTCTTGTGTCCTGATGAATGCATTATGGCACACGGCAAGGAAAAAAAATTGTAAAAATCGGAACAAAAAAGAACGCCATCCAATCTGAATGGCGTTCTCTGAAAACAATATGTTCATGATTCAATTTTACCGACGCTTCCGCCGGGTGCTACATGGCCTTCCACGATTACCTGCTCGACAAGTGTGGTGCGCGGATGATCGATCAGTCCGATCAGTTTCTCTGCGGCAAGGCTGCCGAGCCGCTCCGTATCCTGCATGACAGTGGTCAGCTGCGGGCGGAACTGCTGTGCAATCGGAATGCCATCATAGCCTGCAATGGAGATATCTTCCGGAACGCGTAACCCTCTCGCCTGAATCGCGCTGATTCCGCCAAAACTGGCAAAATCATCCGGATACAGGATACAGGTCGGCGGATCCGGAAGGTCCAGGAGTTTCTGCGTACAGTGATATGCCTTCTCTGTACTGCGGTAATCCGCTTCCATCACATATTCCTCCGGCACTTCGAGCTGCAGCGATTCTGCTGTCATATAGAAGCTGGAAAGTCTGCTCTGCGTAACCGAAGAATATGCCCCATGAATATAGGCGATCTTACGGTGTCCCTGCTCATAACAATAGGTCAGAAGATCCTTCATCCCTTTGACATTATCGGAAATGATTGCCACACGGTTATCATACACATGGTCAATTGTCACCACCGGAATATTGCCGCGTACAAGCTGCTCGACCCTCGGGTCGTAGAAATCCACACAGGCGATAACCACGCCGTCAAACCCGCGGTACTGTGCATGTGCAAGATAGGACATCTCGCTTTCCGATTTCAGATTTCCATTGATAAATGTAATGTCATATCCGTTCTCTTCCGCTGTCCTTTTGAAGCTGTCGAGCACATGTGCGAAATAGTCATGTGTCAGTCCGCTTCTGGCCTCATCGATAAACAGGACACCGATATTATTGGATTTGTGTGTTTTCAGGGCCTGTGCTGCGGCATTGGGAAAATAACCGAGTTCATCCGCCACCTGACGGACTTTTTCCTTCATTTCCTTACTGATATCATTCTGGTCATTCAGCGCCTTGGAGACTGTTGCAACCGATACCCCGCAGATCACGGAGATATCCTTCATGGATGGTTTAGCTTTCACGTTATTTAACCTTTCACTGCACCGGCAACCATGCCTTCAATGATCTTTTTACTGAAGATGAAATACAGCAGTACAATCGGAACCATTGTAACAAGCATGCCCGCCATGATCTTCGGATAATCCGAAGCAAACTGTCCCTTGAAATTCGTCATTGCAAGCGGTACGGTCTGCAGTTTGACATTCCGGCTGCAAAGCACGAGAGCAAAAGAGAATTCATTCCAGCAGGAGAACGACTGGATAATGGCAATGGTCGTCAGGATCGGACGGGAAACCGGGAAAATGATGTTAAACATCGTATGCGTAAAGGAACTGCCATCAATTGCAGCCGCTTCCTCCAGTTCCACAGGAATGGCCTTGATAAAGCCTTCCACCAGGAATACCGCAATCGGAAGACCGAATGCCACGTAGGGAATAATGAGAGTATACCACTGATTACTCATACCCGCAGCATTAAATACAACATAAATCGGGACCAGAAGAGAGTGTACCGGAATCAGCAGTCCCATGAGGAACAGGACATACAGAAAGCGGTTCAGTTTAAACGGAACTCTCGCCAGAATATACCCGATAATGAAGCCGAACAGCACGATGAAGAACAGGGAAATCACGGTAACTCTGACACTGTTCACCATGGAACTGCCCAGATGATAGTCCTTGTTGGTCAGCACACGGATGTAGTTTTCAAGCGTCGGCGACTTCGGGAGGCCTATGATATCCGCATTGAACTGTCTCTTTAATTTCAGTGACGAATAGAACATCCAGATCAGCGGGAAGATACATGAAATGGAAAAAATCAGTAGTACCGCATTGATCAGTACCGCAGCAACACCTGTTCCGAACTTCTGCATGGGAGTCTTTGCGCTTTTTACTTTTGTCATTTTGATGGTCTGTGCGCTCATTTATTCCACCCCCTTGTTTCTCATGGCAAACTCTACCAGCTTACGGCTGCCCTGGATAACGACCAGGCTGACGATGAAGATCGCGACGGAAATCGTGGAGCCGTATCCCATGTTGCTCTGTTCAAAGGATACCTTGTATCCGTAGAGCGCCATAACCATCGACGAAGTACCGGGTCCGCCCTCAGTCATTGTATAGATATGATCGAATACCTTCATATTACCGGCAACGCACAGCGTGATGCAGACCATCAGCATATTTTTAATAAGAGGAAGTACGATATAAATTGCTCTCTGAAACGCATTGGCACCATCCAGCTCTGCCACCTCGAAAATTTCATTATCCACAGCGGCAATTGCGGACAGCAGGATCACCATATAATATCCGATGAACTGCCATACCAGCGGAATGGATACAAACGGAAGCACAAGTTTCGGGTTGTTGAGCCATACCTGTGTCAGGTCCTTATGTCCTGTCTGTATCAGAATATAATTGATAATTCCTCTTTTATAATCGAAAATCATTGTCCAGATCAGACCAATGTATACTGCGGAAATTGTACTCGGGAAAAATCCGAAGGTACGATGCATTCCCTTTAATTTCGTCAGTCTGGAATTTACCATCAGTACGAGAATAAATGCGATTCCGACCTGTCCGACAATACATACGACAACAATAAAGATATTGTGTCCGAATGCCTGCCAGAACGTACCGTCATGTATCAGTTTTACATAATTGGCAATTCCCGTAAATGTTTTATCCGGTCCGCCCTTCCACTCAAAAAAGCTGTAGAAAAGCGCTGCTGCAAGCGGAACAAATACCGAGAATATGTACCAGATCACGGGAACCGCCAGAAATGCTGCGACCACACTCATTTTAGGTTTAATTGCTTTCAGCATAGCTTATGCTCCTTTTTTCTTCAGACAGATTCTTTTTTCATAATTTGGCAGAGAAAAAGGAGCCTCGTTGCAATGATCCCGAGGCCCCTTCCCACCTGAATTACTTGTTCAGATAATTCTCCTCATAAGCCTTCTGGATATCTGCTGCAACTGTCTTGGCATCACCTTCACCATTAAGAAGTGACTGAAGCTCTGTATTGCAGACGGACCAAACCGCCGGGTCAACATAGGAATCATAGATTTCACAAGGTGTTGTATCTGTGTAAGACCAGTTATAGAAGTCCTGATCTACCTGGCTGAACTTGGAAAGATCTACATTATCAATCTTGGTCAGACCGCCGAGTGCATAATTGGTTGCTACATAATTGGAGAAGTCAGGTCCTGTCAGCTTGTATGCAAGATCTACGCATGCTGCAAGTTTATCCGGATCAGATGCTACCTTGGCATTGATGGCGATACCATAGCCAAGACCGATGTTCTGGCTGTTCTCATCATAAGTTGCATCTGAAGGCTGCGGCAGAACTGCAAATCCGATGTTGTTATACAGATCCTGATTGCTGGACTTGAGTGTGGAAGTAATGTAGGACTCATCCCAGTTACCGCCGATGAATGCCGGAGCATCACCGGAGATAAAGTACTCACGTGCATCTTCATTGGTAACATCATTGAAATCCTTATTAAAGATTCCGCTCTGGAAAATGCTCTGCATGAAGGAAAGTGCACTTACGAACTTATCATCCGTAAACTTTGCGCCACCCTTGTTGATGATGGACTGGAACCAGTCAGGTCCTGTATATCTGTCACCAAGCGTGCTCAGGAAATCTGAGTTGGCCTGCCACTGACCGCCGTTACCGAATGCGATGGAATAATCATAGCCGTTCTTTGTAAAGTAATCATTTGCCTTCTTGACATCATCCCAGTTTGTCGGGAAGGAATCAAATCCGGCTTTCTTCCATGCCGCCTTATCATAGATGACAACTGTGCAGGTACCGCCTGTCAGAGCCGGCAGTGCATAGAGCTTGTCACCGTCTGTAAACGGTGTGAAATATGCCTGATTGTACTCGGAATAATAAGGAGAATTCTTGATGATATCTGTCATATCAAGAATCAGTCCCTGCTTTGCCCATGCCTTGGTATTCATACCCTGAAGGAGGAACACATCCGGAAGGTCATCTGCGGATGCCATGGTTGCAACCTGTGTCTTATATTCGTCATTGGCCAGAACATTCTGGTTTAATGTGATGTCCGGATGAGCATCTGTCCACTGCTGAATCATGGTACGGAATCCGTCGGATCCGCCGTTTCCTTCTGATTCTTCTGATGTGGAGAAGTGCATCATGTTGATTTCGCCCTTATACGCAAGTGTTGTAGCGGATGATCCTGATGCAGCGGATGCTGAGGCATCGGATGATGCTTCTGCTGCAGATGCTTCGCTGGTTGCTGTCTCTGTGGTGGCTTCCTGCGTAGATGTTTCAGATGTGCCTGTTGTCTGAGAAGATCCGCAACCGGCAAGGATTGCTGTAAGCATTGTTGTGCTCAGAACAACTGATAACAGTTTCTTTTTCATGTTTTCCCTCCTGAAATATAAAGTTTTTAATGTCTGCACCCGTCGGTGCACCCCGTTCGAACGTATCAATTACTTAATCGATTACGTAACTACATCGTATAACATCTTGCATAATAAATCAAGTGATTTTATCTATTTTATTTGCACATTAACCATTTTACATTTCTTTAAACTATTTTTATTCGGCGTTTTGCTCTCTTTTTTTCCTTGCATTTCCGTTCCTGTCTGCTTATAATGTAGAAAAATGCTTAACCGTTTTCGTTGGCATTGAATCATTCAATTTTGGAAAAGAGGTATTTTATGAAATACGGATTCTTTGATGATGCAAACAGAGAATATGTCATCACCACCCCTAAAACCCCGCTCCCCTGGATAAATTATCTGGGAAACAGAGATTTCTTTTCACTGATCTCCAACACCTGCGGCGGCTATACTTTCTATAAGGATGCAAAGCTTCTGCGGCTTACACGTTATCGTTACAACAACGTTCCCTATGATAACAACGGTAAATACTTCTATATTAAGGATGGCGAAAGCATCTGGAATCCCGGATGGCAGCCGACCAGAGCAAAGCTGGATTCCTACGAATGCAGACACGGCCTTGGTTACAGCCGTTTCACTTCTTCTAAAGGGAATGTACAGGCAGGCGTTCTGACCTTCGTTCCGATGAACGATACCTGTGAAATCAGCCGGGTTACGCTGACAAATCACGATTCGAATGTAAAAGAGCTTAAACTTTTTTCGTACGTGGAATGGTGTCTGTGGAATGCAGATGATGATTCCCGTAACTTCCAGCGAAATTTAAGTACCGGTGAAGTCGAGGTAGTGGATTCCGCTATTTTCCATAAGACAGAATACCGTGAGCGCAGAAACCACTATGCGGTATATTCCGTCAACGAAAAAGTCGACGGTTTCGATACCAGCAGAGACGCTTTCCTTGGCGCCTACAACGGAGCTGATACTCCGGACGTTGTCGTAAACGGCAGCTGCACCGGTTCCATGGCCAGCGGCTGGTCACCGATCGCATGTCATCAGCTGAATGTTACCCTGCAGCCCGGCGAAAGCAGATCCTTCATCTTCGTCCTCGGTTATATTGAAAATCCGGAAAATGAAAAATGGGAGTCCTATGGCGTTATCAACAAAAAACGCGCATGGGAAATGCTTGACAGATACAAGACAGACGCACAGGTTGAGAAAGCCTTTAAGGAGCTGCACGACTACTGGGATGATCTGCTCTCCATCTATCACGTGGAAAGCGGCAATCCTGAAACAGACCGTATGGTCAATATCTGGAATCAGTATCAGTGCATGGTTACCTTTAACATGTCCCGTTCCGCTTCCTATTATGAATCCGGCATCGGCCGCGGTATGGGCTTCCGTGATTCCTGCCAGGATCTGCTGGGCTTCGTGCACCTGATTCCGGACCGTGCCAGAGAGCGTATCATTGATATCGCAAGCACACAGTTCCAGGACGGCAGCGCCTATCATCAGTATCAGCCGCTGACCAAAAAGGGCAATTCCGATATCGGAAGCGGATTCAATGATGATCCGCTCTGGCTGATCGCCGGTACCGGTGCCTACATCCGTGAAACCGGAGATACCTCCATTTTAAAAGAGCAGGTACCGTTCGACAATGATATGAGTGTTGCACAGCCGCTGATGAACCATTTGAAGAGATCCTTCGATTATATTGTAAATCACAGGGGACCTCACGGTCTTCCGCTGATCGGCCGTGCCGACTGGAATGACTGTCTGAACCTGAACTGCTTCTCCGCACACCCCGGTGAATCCTTCCAGACCTTCGGACCGAGTGAAGGTCCTGTTGCCGAATCTGTCTTCATCGCAGGCATGTTCGTCAAATATGGCGAAGAATATGCACAGCTGTGCGATCTGACAGGTGATCCGCAGGAAGCTGCCCGTGCAAGGCAGGAAGTAAAAAAGATGTATGACGCAGTATGCAAAGACGGCTGGGATGGTGCATGGTTTGTCCGCGCCTACGATGCAGAATCGCATAAAGTCGGTTCTCACGAATGCAGAGAAGGTCAGATTTTCATTGAACCTCAGGGTTTCTGCGTTCTGGCCGGTATCGGTGTAAAGGAAGGCCTTGCCGAAAAAGCGCTGGATTCCGTTAAGGAAAAACTGGATACAAAATATGGCATTATGATCCTGCAGCCCGCCTATACGGAGTATCATCTCGAGCTTGGTGAAGTCAGCTCCTATCCGCCGGGATATAAGGAGAATGCGGGTATCTTCTGTCACAACAATCCGTGGGTATCCATTGCTGAGACTGTCATCGGCAGAGGAAACAGAGCATTTGAAATCTATAAGAAGACCTGTCCTGCATATATCGAAAACATCAGCGAAGTGCACTGCACAGAGCCCTATGTCTATTCACAGATGGTGGCCGGAAAAGATGCAAAATTCTTCGGGCAGGGCAAAAACAGCTGGCTGACAGGCACTGCAGCATGGACCTTTGTCAATGTCTCCGAATATATTCTGGGCATTTACCCGACACTGCAGGGACTGTCCGTCAATCCGTGTATTCCTGAAGACTTCGGTGACTTTAAGCTGACCAGAAAATATCGCGGTGTAACCTATCACATCACTGTCAGCAATCCGGAGCATGTCCAGAAGGGTGTACACAGCCTTACTGTTAACGGCACAAAGGTAAGCGGAAATGTCATTCCTTATGATGCTTCCGTCAAAGACGTAAACGTCGAGGTCGTTATGGCCTGATTACCGGTTTCTTCATTTCCCCCATATACCGGGCAGCCTTCCTGCCCGGTATTTTAAAAGAAATCAGGAAAAAGTTTCATCTGTGCCTTGACAAACAGAGCGTCATATAATAAAATCTTATTTGTTGTCGAAAGGCAACGGTGAGTGCGTGTAGCTCAGCTGGATAGAGCGTCTGGCTACGGACCAGAAGGTCGCGAGTTCGAATCTTGTCACGCACATTAAAAAAGCTGGTGGATTTTTTCCACCAGCTTTTTTTGCAGAACCCGTGAAGCGGGCTCTTTTCTCATGTATCTTCGCTGTCATCATTTTCATCTTCGTCTTCATCCCTGTTTCTTCTGAACAATGCTTCCATTTCCATCTTGGCTGCTGTCAGACAGTTCAGAAGCTTCGGTGAAAATGCACCGCATTCTCCGCTCTGAATCATATCAAATGCCTGTCCTGCAGGGATTGCTGCCTTGTAGACACGTTCACTGATCAGCGCGTCATATACATCTGCAATCGACGTCAGCTGCGCAGCAATGGAGATTTCCTCCCCATTAAGTCCGTCCGGATAGCCTCTTCCGTCATATTTCTCATGGTGATGGCGGCAGATATCATAACTGGTCTCGAAATATTCCCTGTCCTGAATGTCTGAAAGCATACGGACAATTTCACAGCCCCTTGTTGTATGCGATTTCATCACTTCAAACTCATCTCTGGTCAGCCTGCCGGGCTTTAACAGAATGGAATCAGGAACTGTGATTTTACCAATGTCATGCATGGCTGAAGCATTGGTAATCACATCAATCCGGTGCTCATTCAGTCCGTACTCCGGATACATATTCATTGCAGTAACTGCCATGATCCTGGTAAATCCTTTGATCCGTTTGAGGTGATTACCGGATTCCAGATTACGGAATTCGACAATCGTACAGATGGTATCAATAATTTTACTGTTGGTTTCACGCAGCCGCTCTTCCTGTTTTTTCAGTACCATAAACTGTTTTCTGAGCACTCTGGTCTGTTCATTTACCCGGTCTTCCAGATGGTTTTTATGATCATACAGTTCAATTGCACGGTTCACTCTCTGATTGACAATCACTGCATCAAAGGGCTTGCTGATCACATCCATCGCGCCCTTCTGATAACTGGTTCTTTCTGCATCAGGTGATGTATCCGCAGTAATCATCAGTACCGGTATTCTGGACAGAAGTTCAATCTTTCCCATGTTTTCAAGAACAGCATAGCCATCCATTTCCGGAATCACAATATTCAGAAGCACCGCTGCCAGAATATCCCTGTTCGCAGCGATCATTGTCATTGCTTCTTTACCGTTCTGCGCCTCAAGAATCCGATACTGTGTCCTGAATATTTCTGCAAGTATTCCCCGATTGATTTCCATGTCATCTACAATCAGGATTGTTCTCTTTTCCTCTGCCATGTTTTTCCTCACATTTTAACGGCATTTACGGCCTTTTTGTCTTTTCGGAATACGATTCCGTTTTTCTCTTCACGCGTCGTGGCAATACTCATTACAACACCGTCAATCATCAGGATGGTTCCTGCATAGACAATTCTGGACACCATCGCACTTGCACCGCTTACCCGGCGGATTTTCTCCTCAATCACCTCTTTCTCATGCTCCAGGGTTGCCAGCTCCTTTTCTTTCATTCCGCTGGCTACATTAATTTTTATTTTCCACTGCAGCTGTTCTCTGGTAATCATATTCATGGATGCCAGACGTTTCCGCTCCTTACCGAATATTTCCAGCTCTGAATGCACTTTGGTGATCTGCTTTCCGATTTCATTATATCTTGTCTGCAGTTCCGTAGTAACGCCGAGATTCACGACTGTCCGCGTCTTCTGTTCGTTCCCCAGAATTGCCGTCTTCAATCCCTGAAGTGTCTGTACTTCACCGCCAAATACCGTTCCGTTTACCCCGCAGCAGACAACACTTCCTTCTGAATAGATTTTACAATTAATGCAGGAATTGGTCAGAAGCCCTCTTCCTGCCCGTATCTCCATTCCCTGAAAATATTTTCCGGCAACCTGCCCGCCGGCATCTATTCTGGAATGTGCAGTACCTCCTGCGCCCTGTCTGAAAAAGGCATCTCCGCCGGCAATAACAACCGCATTGTCAGAATATCCGTCTATCACAACATCGCCAAGCGCATGAATTTCCGATCCGGAACCGATCTCGCCCTTCACCCAGATACTTCCGCCAAAATCAATGACGCCATCCTTGGCATGAACTCCGTCAAGCACCATCAGTCTGTTAATATTCAGCTCATTCCCTGATAATTTCACAACGCCGGATACTGCCGCGCAATACGTATTGTCCGACAGAAGCAGAAAACCTCTTCCCTTAAGAATCGACATTTCCTTACCGTTTTTACCCGGCAGTACTTTTCCGGTTACGGTATAACCGTCCGATCCTGATGTTGCCTTATGATATTCTGCAAGCCGGTCTCCGACATTTACCTTTTCAAAAATCTTTACCTTTTGAAAATCAATCGCTCCTTCTTCCACAATTGCAGGTGCAGAAGGTACCTCACGGTCAAAAAAGAACTCATAATATCCGTCTGTTCCGGTTTCTGCTTCTTTCCCTTCTGCAATCAGCACATCCGTCTCATACTTTTCTTCCAGAATCATACTGCTGAGAGTCTGTCTGTTCACGCCCTTTACTACCCCGGCCTTTGCCAGAATCGCAAGAATAAAATCAAGTGTAATGGATTTGCCCTGCGCAGGCTTTGGCAGTCTGAGGTAACAGTTGAGTCCGTCTTCCGACAGTTTCAGATAATGCTCCTGCGGTACAGCCTCTTTGTTTTCTTCTGCGGTCTTTTTCCGGCTCACCGGAAGTTCAAACATCAGCTGATGGTTTTCTGTTTCTGTTTCTTCCCTCGGTTCCGTATAATCCGACACTGCCGGCATCGGAACCTCTTCTCCTGCTTCAAGCTTTTTCCAGATGACCCGCATGTCCGCAGCCGTATTAATCATACTGCTGTATCTGCTGACATCCAGATTGGCTTCGAGTCCCTTCCGGATTTCACGCATCTGCTGGCTCAGATACAGAGGTTTGGAAAAGAGAGAAATATCCACCCGGTTTTCAAGTCCCTTCCGGAGTTCTCTCATCTGCTGCCAGTTATATTCAGGATTGGCGTACTGTGATACATCGATCCCTTCCTCAAGTCCGATCCGGATCTCACGCATGCTTTCTCCACGCATTTCCGGAAGCATATATCTGTCCGGGTCAAGCTTCTCTGACAGAGCGATTCTGACCTGTTCAAGCTGATCTGCATCATAGCCCCGCTCTACATAAGGGCGGATATCCGTTTTTTCCAGATATGCCTGATGCATCTGCTCCAGGACACCTGCTGAACAGATTGCGATCTGTTCTTTTGTAAAAACAAGGCCATCCGCAAGACTTTCGCGGACAGCCCTCATTTTCAGATATGGTAACTCAATCTGGGCATAGAGGGAGATATCCATATTGGTCTCAAGACCTTTACGGATTTCTGCCATCTGCATCCAGTCATACTGTGGATCTCTGTAAAAAACAACCGGTACTCCCGCTTTCAGACCGAGACGGATTTCCTTCATCTGCTCGGCAAAATAATCTTTTTTGTCGTATTCAGACACGTCAAGGCCTGCTGCCAGTCCTTCACGGATTTCAGCAATCTGAGGAAGTCCAAAACCATTTTTACGGTATCTGGACATATCCACGTTCTGTTCCATTTCAAGCCGCAGTTCTTCCATCTGCATCCACGGTATGGATGAAGACATGTATCTGCTGACATTTACACCTGACTGGAGACCCTTACGGATCTCCGTCAGCTGATATAAATCAAATTTTCCGGACCTGAGTTTATCCGTATCTGCGCCTGCCGCCCTGCACAGTTCAAGTTCCTGCGCATACTCCTGCGTATCAAGCAACTGGAAGACTTCGTTATCTTCAGCTCCACCGCCCGGTTGTACTACCTGTCCCGGCACATCCGCCATAACTGCCACCCTCACAAAAAACGAAAACTCATGATATTTCCGCTTCTGCCTCTGCTTATGGGCGCTCTACAATTGCAGCACATCCCATACCGCCGCCGACGCAAAGTGTTGCAAGTCCCTTCTTTGCATCTCTCTTCTGCATCTCATACAGAAGTGTCACCAGAATACGTGTGCCTGAGCATCCGACCGGATGTCCGAGTGCAATTGCACCGCCGTTTACATTCAGTACATCATTGGAGAAACCAAGATCATGCTGAACAGCAACAGACTGTGCAGCAAATGCCTCATTTGCCTCAATCAGATCGAAATCACCGATCTGATATCCCGTATGCTTCATTACCTTCTGTGTCGCCGCTACAGGGCCGATTCCCATGATGGAAGGTTCAACACCTGCAAGTGCACCGTCGATCCATGTTGCCATCGGCTTAACACCCAGTTCCTTTGCCTTCTCTTCACTCATGACAATCATTGCTGCAGCTGCATCATTAATACCTGAAGAATTGGCTGCAGTTACAACACCGCCGTCTTTCTTGAATGCAGGCTTTAACTTTGCAATGCCTTCTGCTGTAACACCGGGACGCGGACCCTCATCTGTATCAAAAATCACGGTTTCTTTTTTCTTCCTGATCTCAACCGGAACAATTTCGTCCTTGAATCTGCCGTCTTCGATGGCCTTTGCAGCCTTCTGCTGTGACCATGCTGCAAACTCATCCAGCTGCTCTCTGGTCAGATGCCACTGCTCTGCAATATTCTCTGCTGTAATACCCATATGGTAATGTCCGAATGCATCTGTCAGTGCATCGGTAATCATGGAATCTTCCATGGTTGCAGGTCCCATACGATATCCGTAACGTCCCTGGCGCACCAGATAGGGAGCCATGGACATGTTCTCCATACCGCCTGCCACGATAATATCTGCATCTCCCATGGAGATCAGCTTGGCTGCAAGGTTAACACAGTGAAGGCCTGAGCCGCACAGTACGTTAATGGTGGTTGCCGGTACTTCTACCGGAATTCCTGCATTGAGTGCTGCCTGTCTTGCCGGATTCTGTCCCAGCCCTGCCTGAATTACGCAGCCCATATATACTTCATCGACCTGTTCAGGCTTTACACCTGCTCTTTTGAGTGCTTCCTTTACAACTATCGTTCCAAGTACCGGTGCCGGTGTGGTGCTGAGTGCACCTCCCATTACGCCGATTGCTGTTCTGCATGCGCCTGCAAGTACTACTTTTCTTCCCATAATGTTAATTTCTCCTTTCAGAAATGCGAGCAAAAAATGTACGAAAAACTGCATAAAATCACATATTCATTTTATCACAGTGAAAATTGTTGCACAACATGATTCAGTGTTTATATCTGTCAAACATTTCACGAATGGATTTGTCAAATGGCGCACGAAGAACGCCGAATTCTGTCACAATTCCACTGATCAGCTCATGGTCCGTCACATCAAATGCCGGATTATATACCTTGACGCCTTCCGGTGCCATACGCTCTTTGTACCACATCTCGGTTACTTCTTCCGGTTTTCTCTGTTCAATATGAATGTCATCTCCGGTCTCCGTATTCATATCTATGGTAGAAGTCGGCGCGCAGATATAAAAGGGTACATGATATCTTGCCGCAACCGTTGCCACTACGCTTGTGCCGATCTTATTGGCTGTATCTCCGTTTGCCGCTACCCTGTCACAGCCGACAAAGACCGCATTGACAAGGCCCTTTTTCATGACAGAGGCAGACATGTTATCGCAGATCAGTGTCGTATCCACACCTGCAGACTGCAGCTCGTAGGCAGTCAGTCTGGCGCCCTGCAGGAGAGGTCTTGTTTCATCACAGAACACGCGGAAATGATAGCCACGCTCGTACCCGAGATAAATCGGTGCGGTTGCCGTGCCATATTTACAGGTGGCCAGCTGTCCCGCATTGCAATGCGTCAGGATGCCGTCACCCGGTTTTACCAGTGTCAGTCCGTTCTCACCGATACGTCTGCAGACTTCGATGTCCTCGGCCTTGATTGTTTCGGATTCCGCCTTCATTACAGCGATTGTCTTTGCAAGGTCAAAGTGATCCGCTGCTGTCTGTTTCGCCTTCCTTTCCATCCGTTCCAGCGCCCAGGACAGATTTACAGCCGTCGGACGGGATGAATTCAGGTAATCCTTCTTCTCATGAAATTCCTTCATAAATGTCTCATAATCTGCTGCCGTTGAATGTTTCATCAGCAGATAGATGCCAAATCCGGCTGTGACGCCGATTGCCGGCGCACCTCTGACCTGCAGCAGATAGATGGCATTCCAGATTTCCTCACCGGTCTTCAAAAGAATCAGCTCCGTCGTACCCGGAAGCTTTGTCTGGTCAATAATTTCAATCGCATCCTGCTCATCCAGCAGGGCAACAGTCTCATAATCAAGTATGCTTTTCATTTCTTCTCCATTATTCCATTCTTCGTCTTTATTGTGTGATCTCTGCGAATTCCGCCTTTGCAGCTCTGCACAGATCCTCCGGTTTCAGTTCCAGCTGTGAACCGATCCGTCCGCCGCTGACAATCATCGTCTGCAGATCCTTCGCCTGCTGTGCAATTCTGGTTACATACTGTTTCTTCATTCCGATGCTGGTACATCCGCCACGGATATACCCCGTAATCTTCTGAATGTCTTTGACATGAATCATCTCTACAGATTTCACGCCGACAGATTTCGCACATTTCTTGAAATCCAGTTCCCCTTCAATCGGCAGTACGAACACATAATAATTATGATCATTTCCCTGGGTGACAAGAGTCTTATAGACCTTCTCATGCGGCAGTTTCAGCAGATCCGCCACCTGTATGCCATCCACAAATTCTCCGCATTCATAGGTGTAATGTTCAAACGGGATTCCTTCCGTCTCCAGAATCCGCATGGCGTTTGTCTTTGCTTCCTTTTTTGCCATGATTTTCCTCCATTCCTGTGCCTGTCTGTACCTGTCTGCACAGACATGATTATTATACCGTGTTCCCTGTCTTTTTGCCACCTTGCCATGCATGACAAGACAGGTGTAATAATTATTTTTAACATTTATCTTGTCATTTGCAGAACCCGGTGTTATGATGACAGGCAAGATAAAAAAAGTAACAGAAATGAGGAGAATTATGGAAAAACTGGCTGAGGAGGTCAGAGCGCTGTGTCATGAACGTGACGCAGTCATTCTGGCACACTATTACGTAGACGGCGCGGTACAGGATGTCGCTGACTATGTCGGAGATTCTTTTTATCTGGCAAAAGTGGCACGTGAAGACCCGCACCGCACGCTTGTATTCTGCGGCGTCACTTTTATGGGCGAAAGCGCCTGCATCCTGAATCCTGATAAAAAGGTGCTGGTTCCTGCCCCGGATGCACTGTGTCCGATGGCACTTATGGTGGACAGTGAAAAGATCTGCTCCATGCGTGAGAAATATGAAGATCTCGCAGTTGTCTGCTATATCAATTCCATGGCGGAGATCAAGGCACTCTCTGATGTCTGCGTTACATCTTCCAATGCACTGAAAATTGTAAAATCGCTTCCGAATAAGAACATCTTTTTCATCCCGGACGGTAATCTCGGGCGCTACGTTGCTTCGCAGATCCCGGAAAAGAATATTATCCTGAATTCCGGTTACTGCCATGTACATACCAGCATTACAGCAGCAGATGTGGAAAAAGCCTTCCGTGAACACCAGCATGCGGAGATTCTGGTACATCCGGAATGTACGCAGGAGGTATGCGACCTTGCCGATTATATCGGCAGTACCAAGGGCATCATCGAATATGCTGCCGCCAGCAGTGCTGAAGAATTCATCGTCTGCACCGAATCCGGCGTTCTGCATGAACTTGAGAAGCAGGCTCCCGGTAAGAAGTTCTATTTCCTCGGTGCCAGACAGATCTGTCCGAATATGAAGAAAATCACGTTGGAAAAGGTACGTGACTGCCTGCGTGACATGTCACCGGTTGCCGTAATGGAAGAAGATCTCCGTCAGAAGGCATCCGCTCCTCTTGACCGGATGCTCAGCCTCGCAAAGTAAACCCTTCCTGTAGCATTGCAGAAGGGATTGCGCCGGACCGGCGCGGAAAAGCGAAAATGAAATGACAGCAAAATCAGATATAATCATTGTAGGATGCGGTGTCGGTGGTCTCTACTGCGCCCTGAACCTGCCATCCGATAAAAAAATCACCATCATCACAAAAGCAGCTGTGGAAGACTGTGACTCCTATCTGGCACAGGGCGGCATCTGCATGCTGAAGAACAGTACTGATTATGACAGCTATTATGAGGATACCATGCGTGCCGGTCATTATGAAAACAACCCGGAATCAGTGGATATCATGATCCGTTCTTCCCGGGACGTCATCCATGATCTGATCGGTTACGGGGTACGCTTTGAAAAAGATGCACAGGGTCAGCTGAAATTCACAAGGGAAGGTGCCCATTCGACTCCGCGTATCCTGTTTCACGAAGATATTACCGGAAAAGAAATCACGAGTCATCTATTAGAAGCAGTACAGGCGCTTCCGAATGTTACCATCCATGAGCACGTGACCATGGTGGATATCATCGAATCCAGAACACCCGTCCCTCACTGCCAGGGAATTATCGCAATGGCACCTGAAGGCTCTGCGCTCGCTGCAGAGTATGGCAGTGTAAAGACAAGTGACGGTCAGCTTCTTTTTGCCATGGAGGCTCCGGAAGTTGTCTGGGCCTGCGGCGGAATCGGCGGACTGTATGAACACTCCACCAATTTCCCGCATCTGACGGGGGATGCACTCGGTATCGCAATCCGTCATCACATCCGTCTGCAAAACCCGGATTATATTCAGATTCATCCGACAACGCTCTATACCAGAAAGCCGGGACGTTCTTTCCTGATCTCTGAATCCGTCCGCGGTGAAGGCGGTATTCTGCTGAATGATCAGGGAAAACGCTTTGTCAATGAGCTTCTTCCGCGTGATGTGGTCAGCAATGCAATCTTTGCAGAAATGAAAAAAACAAATGCGAAGCACGTATGGCTCTCCATGGAAAATATCCCCGAAGAAGTCATCCGGACACATTTCTGTCATATCTATGAAACCTGCCTTGAAGAAGGTTATGACTGCACAAAAGAGCCCATTCCGGTTGTTCCTGCACAGCACTACTTCATGGGCGGTGTGGATGTTGACCGGTATAGTCAGACTACGCTTGCCCAGCTCTACGCGGTCGGCGAGACCAGCTGCAACGGCGTACATGGCAAGAACCGTCTGGCCAGCAATTCTCTTCTGGAAAGCCTTGTATTCGCAAAACGTGCGGCCTTGAAAATCGCAGATGAGTATGACAGTACTGTCATATCTCCTGCACAGGCTGAAAGTATCAATCTGAATGCCTATACGGATTCCGGCAAACTGTTCAATGGATTTAAGGACAGTATTATGAATGAAATCGAAAGGATGAAAAAATATCATGAACAGCATCACAATGAAAATGAACGCAGACAATCTGATCCTGTCAGCGCTTAAGGAAGATATTACCAGTGAGGATGTATCCACTAATGCAGTCATGCCCGATTACTGCGAAGGTGAGGTTGATCTGATTGCCAAGGAAGACGGCATCATCGCAGGCCTTCCAGTCTTTGCCAGAGTCTTTGAGCTTCTTGATGACAGGACTGTCATCACCTATTCTGTAAAGGACGGAGATGCTGTCAGAAAAGGTCAGAAGATCGGTCTGATTCATGGTGACATCCGTGTTCTTTTATCGGGAGAACGTACTGCACTGAACTATCTGCAGCGTATGAGCGGTATTGCCACCTATACACATTCCATTGCCGGGATGCTCAAAGGTTCAAAGACCACACTTCTTGATACAAGAAAAACCACCCCGAACAATCGTATTTTTGAAAAATATGCGGTCACCGTCGGTGGCGGACACAACCACCGCTATAATCTTTCAGACGGCGTGCTGCTCAAGGACAACCATATCGGTGCGGCAGGAAGTGTAACAAAGGCAATTCAGATGTCCAGGGCCTATGCTCCCTTCGTCCGCAAGATCGAAATCGAAGTGGAAAATCTTGATATGGTCAGAGAAGCCGTAGATGCCGGTGCAGATATTATTATGCTCGACAATATGGATCATGATACAATGAAAGAAGCAATGAACATCATTGACGGACGCGCAGAAGTGGAATGCTCCGGCAATGTTACAAAAGAGAATATCGCGAAGCTGATTGATCTGGGCGTTGACTATATTTCCAGCGGTGCACTGACTCATTCCGCACCGATTCTGGATCTGTCCATGAAAAATCTGCATCCGGTACAATAAGGAGTCTGTGTAGCCATGCGCATCAGCGGAAATGAACGTAGAAACAGAATTATAGAAATGCTGCGGACAACTGCCACACCGCTCTCCGGCAGCCAGCTGGCAAATCTCCTGGGTGTCAGCAGACAGGTGATTGTCACGGATATTGCGCTGCTGAAAACTTCTCATCCGGATCTGATCTCCACCAATTCGGGATATATCCTGATGCAGGCCTCCTCCACAAGACGTATTTATAAAATGCGGCATACGGATGAACAGACCGAAGAAGAACTGACCGGTATCGTAGATCTTGGCGGTGCCATTCTGGATGTATTCGTAGAGCATAAGGTCTACGGAACCATCCGTGTCCCGCTCTCCATCAGTTCCAAGCGTGATGTGCAGAACTTTCTGCGTGATATGAAAAGCGGTGTTTCCACTCCGCTGAAGAACATTACGCAGGGATATCATTATCACACTGTAGAAGCCCGTTCCGGTGCCATTCTGGATGAAATTGAAGCAATGCTGCGGCAGAAGGGTTTTCTCATTGAAACGCGAAATGACACCGTAATATACAGTCCCAAGAGCTATGATGAAATATGAAAAAAAGATACAAGAAAGGGAGCAGCCTTACGCTGCTCCCTTTCTTTATGGAGGAACCCGCGAAGCGGGCTCCTTTATCTAACGGTGCCATTGCACCGCTATTTAATGATTACTGCTCTTTTGCTGCAATTGCTGCCTTGAGCTTTCTTGTAAGAACCGGCAGAACCTTGTTCAGATCACCAACTACGCCATAATCAGCTACGTCAAAGATCGGAGCATTCTCATCCTTGTTGATTGCGATGATGATGTCAGATTCTTCCATACCTGCTACGTGCTGGATGGCACCTGAAATACCGATTGCAAAATATACATGAGGACGAACTGTCTTACCGGTCTGACCTACCTGAAGATCCTTCGGCTTCCATCCGGAATCAACAACTGCACGTGAACAGCTGACTGTACCATGCAGAACTTCTGCAAGGTCATCAAGAAGCTTGAAGTTCTCCGGGCTGCCAACTCCACGGCCGCCGGAAACAAGGATCTTTGCTTCCTGAATATTAGCTACATTGGATACTTCCTTAACAATCTTAAGGATTTCTGTATAGCAGTTGTTCTTCTCAAATCCAGGATTGAACTCTTCAATATTAGCCTTTGCGCCCTTGATCGGTGTAATCTTCTGCATAACACCAGGACGTACAGTAGCCATCTGAGGACGATAATCCGGGCATGCGATGGTAGCGATTGTGTTACCGCCGAATGCAGGACGTGTCATCAGCAGCTGCTTATGCTTCTGTTCCTGACCGGGAACAGCAACCAGCGGGAAATCACCGATATCAAGGCTTGTGCAGTCTGCTGTCAGACCTGTATGGATACGTGCGGATACACGAGGGCCAAGGTCACGGCCGATTGCTGTAGCACCTACCAGCAGGATCTCCGGTTTGAACTTCTTAACAACTGATGCGATTGCATGTGCATAAGGCTCAGTTCTGTAATCCTTCAGTTCAGGATCATCGATTACGATAACCTTATCTGCACCGAACTCTGCAAGCTTGTCAGCCAGGTTCTTTACCTGATAACCAACAAGGATTGCTGTAACGCTCTCATCAAGGTCTGCTGCCAGACTCTTTGCCTTGCCCAGAAGCTCTAATGAGATGCTGCTGATCTCATTGTCTACCTGCTGAGCGAAGATATATACACCCTTATATTCCTCTAAAGACATTTTTCACTCCGTTTCTGCGTCTTCTTTGTTCCATCCGGAACCTCTGCGCATCATTCTCTGAATTATTTGTTCCTGTATGTGAGCCACCTTTTCAAAAAACAGCTCATCAGATGACATGCTTCTCGTCAAGTTTGCCCAGAATATAATCTGCACATTCATCTGCAGAATCAAGGACAACCTTCTCGCCGGCACCCTTCTTAACCTTATCGGAAGCCTTTGCGATTACTGTCGGAGAACCTTTCAGACCGATGTTGGAATCATCCACATCCTTGAGGTCTTTTCTGCCCCAAACGGTAACTTCTTTGGCAAATGCATCAAAGATTCCGCCAGGAGTCATGTAACGGGGTTCATTTAATTCAGCAAGAGCAGTAACAAGACAAGGCATCTTTGCTCTTACGATGTGATATCTGTCTTCAAACTGACGCTTTACTTCTACATACTCACCGTCAATCTTGATTTCTTCGGCATAGGAAATAACCGGAATACCAAGATGCTCGGAGATCTGAGGTCCAACCTGTGCTGTATCACCATCAATTGCCTGACGGCCTGTGATGATCAGATCATAATCAAGGTTTCTGAGTGCACCTGCGATTGTCGTAGATGTAGCCCATGTATCAGCGCCGCCAAGTACACGGTCTGTTACCAGAACACCCTTATCTGCGCCCATTGCCATTGCCTCACGAAGAACTGCATCTGCCTTCGGAAGACCCATTGTTACAACGGTAACCTCTGCACCATACTGATCTTTTAATCTGAGTGCTGCTTCCAGACCTGCTTTGTCATCCGGATTCATGATGGCAAGCATGGCAGCTCTATCCAATGTTCCATCGGGTTTGAACTTAACGCCGCCCTTTGTATCAGGGACCTGCTTAACGCAAACTACAACTTTCATGTTTTTTCTCCTTTGTTTATATAGGCTTAGCTACGAAATTTGTCTTGTTTTTACTTAAGAAGAGCTCCGGAAATAACCATACGCTGAACTTCAGATGTTCCTTCATAGATCTCTGTGATCTTTGCATCACGCATCATACGCTCAACTTCATATTCTCTGATATAGCCGTAACCACCATGAAGCTGAACAGCCTTTGTGGTGACTTCCATTGCTACTTCTGCAGCATACAGCTTTGCCTTTGCAGCTTCTACGGAGAATCTTTCCTTTGTTGCCTTTGCCTCAGCAGCCTCATATACAAGGAGCTTTGCAGCTTCGCACTTCGTTGCCATATCTGCGATCTGGAACTGTGTATTCTGGAACTGGCCGATGCTTCTGCCGAACTGCTTTCTTTCCTTTACGTAAGCAATTGTTCTGTCAAGAGCACCTTCTGCAATACCAAGAGCCTGAGCAGCGATACCGATACGTCCGCCATCCAGTGTTGCCATTGCGATCTTGAAACCGTTGCCTTCCTTGCCAAGCAGATTTTCCTTCGGAATTCTGCAATCCTGGAAGATCAGTTCATAAGTGGATGATCCGCGGATACCCATCTTGTTTTCCTTGGTTCCGAATGAGAAACCAGGTGTGTTCTTCTCAACAATGAATGCAGAGAAGATCTTGTTCTTTCTTCCTCTTGCATCTACCTGAATATCTGTGTAAGCGATGATAATGTAAATATCAGCTTCCTTACCGTTTGTGATAAAGCACTTTGAACCGTTAAGTACATAGGAATCGCCATCCAGAACAGCCTTTGTCTGAACGCCCTGAGCATCTGTACCAGCGCCGGGTTCTGTCAGACCGAATGCACCGAGCTTTTCGCCCTTTGCAAGCGGAACAAGGAATTTCTGTTTCTGCTCTTCTGTGCCGTAGTGCATAATCGGATCACAGCAGAGAGATGTATGTGCGGATACGATAACTGCAGTTGTACCGCAGACCTTTGCCAGTTCTTCTACGCACATTACGTATGTCAGCGGATCACAACCCTGTCCGCCGTATTCCTTCGGAATCGGAATACCCATGAAACCGTATTTCTGCATCTTTTCTACAGTCTCTCTCGGGAAAACTTCTGTCTCATCCACATCAATTGCATGAGGCTTCACTTCTTTTTCTGCAAACTCTCTGAAAAGAGATCTTGCCATTTCATGTTGCTGATCCAACTGAAAGTTCATGTTTTATTATCCTCCATAAATTATACTGCTTCTGCCGGAAACCCCGGCAGGCAACTGATTGTACGTATTACGCACAATTGAGGATGCAGCATTTTCATGCCGCATCCTCCCTCACGAAGACCCATGCTTCATGAAGTAAGGTCTTCATGTATCATTTACTGCTTGTCGGTCGGAACCTTTCCGCCGTTGGAATAATCGTAGAAGCCGATGCCTGTCTTGCAGCCAAGCTTCTTACCACGAACCATCTTGCGAAGAAGCGGAGCCGGACGATACTTGGAATCGCCTGTCTCTTTGTAGAGAACTTCCATAATGGCAAGAACAATATCAAGTCCGATATAATCGCCGAGTTCCAGCGGTCCCATCGGGTGATTGCAGCCAAGTTTCATTGCATTATCGATACCTTCGATATCTGCAACGCCCTCTGAATATACGAAGATACCTTCGTTAATCATCGGAACAAGGATTCTGTTAACAACAAATCCTGCAGATTCATTTACCTGTACAGGTGTCTTGCCCAGCTGAACGGAAATTTCCTTAACCTTTTCAACTGTTTCTGCCGGTGTATTGATACCAGCGATAACTTCAACCAGCTTCATAACCGGAGCAGGATTGAAGAAATGCATGCCGATGATCGGCTTTGCAAGTCCTGAACCGATTTCTGTAATGGAAAGAGAAGATGTATTGGAAGCAAAAATACAATCCGGATTCTTTACGATGTTTTCCTGAAGTTCCTTGAAGCAGTTCTTCTTGATGTCCATAACTTCCAGAGCAGCTTCTACAACGAGATCAGCATCTGTGCAGATTTCATTAAGACCGGTCTTGATCTTGCCCATGATCTTATCTGCATCTTCCTGTGTAGCCTTTCCTTTTGCTACCTTTTTATCAAGGCCCTTCTTGATCTTGGCCTTTCCTCCATCAGCAAATTCCTGCTTGATATCGCAAAGATATACGGTATCAACAACATCTGCCTGTGCAAAAGTCTGTGCAATGCCGGAACCCATTGTGCCGGCGCCAATAACAGCTACCTTCATTTGTATAGCCTCCTTATATTGTTTGTTTTATGGTTGATAAAAACCTTACTGACTGTATTGTGATCCTCTGCAGCAATCCGTCCGGATTATCTGTTTGTGAAGGTCTTTTCCTTCCTCTTTTCAAGGAAAGCACCCATGCCCTCTTTCTGGTCATGAGTTTCAAAACAGCTGCCGAAAAGCTTTTCTTCGACAACAATTGCCTTATCCATATCTACCTGAAGTCCGTCATTTACAGCCTTCTTGCAGGCACGTACAGCGATCGGTGCATTCATGGCGATCTGTCCGGCCATCTTCTCTGCTGCAGGAAGAAGTTCTTCCTGTGTATAAACCGCATTTACAAGTCCGACACGGAATGCTTCATCAGCCTTGATATTACGTGCTGTATAGATCATCTGCTTTGCCATGCCGGGGCCTACAAGGCGGGCAAGTCTCTGTGTTCCGCCAAAGCCGGGAGTAATGCCAAGGCCCACTTCAGGCTGTCCGAATACTGCATTGTCAGCAGCAATACGGATATCACAGCTCATGGACAGTTCGCAGCCGCCGCCAAGTGCAAATCCGTTGACTGCAGCAATTACAGGAAGCGGGAATATCTCGATTTTACGGAAGATATCATTTCCCTTCTTACCGAATGCTTCGCCCTCTGCCTTTGAAAGTGTGCTCATCTCTCCGATATCTGCACCTGCAACAAAAGACTTCTGACCTGCACCTGTGATTACCAGTGCTCTGACAGCTTCCTGGTCAACACCATCAAGAACTGCATTCAGATCATCCAGTACTGCGGAATTCAGCGCATTTAATGCTTCGGGACGGTTGATTGTGATTACGCCAACCGCACCCTTTACTTCATAATTCACAAATCCCATGATTTTTTATCCTCTCAGTTGTACTTCTCAACGATTGTCGCACAGCCCATGCCGCCGCCGATACACAGTGTTGCAAGACCTCTGTTTGCGCCTGATTTCTGCATCTCATGAAGCAGTGTTACCAGGATACGGCAGCCTGATGCTCCTACCGGATGTCCGAGTGCAATTGCACCGCCGTTAATGTTGAGCTTGTCAGGGTCAAAGTTCAGTTCCTTGCCTACTGCAACAGACTGTGCTGCGAATGCTTCGTTTGCTTCATAAAGATCAAAGTCTTCAATCTTAAGTCCTGTTCTTGCAAGAACCTTTTTGGTTGCTGCAACAGGGCCGACACCCATGATGGAAGGATCAACACCGCCAAGTGCTCCGGCAACCCATGTAGCCATCGGCTTAACGCCAAGTTCCTTTGCTTTTTCTTCGCTCATGACAACAACTGCTGCTGCACCGTCATTGATACCGGATGCATTACCTGCTGTGGTTACGCCGTCGGGATTGATAGCGCGAAGCTTTGCAAGTGCTTCAATTGTAGATCCTGCACGAGGGCCTTCATCTGTATCGAAGGAAACCATTTCCTTCTTTACCTTAACCTGTACCGGAACGATTTCGTCCTTGAACCTGCCGGCCTTCTGGGCAGCTTCACATTTATTCTGGCTCTTTACGGAAAACTCATCAAGTTCCTGTCTGGTAAGTCCCCACTTCTCAGCGACATTATCAGCAGTCTTGATCATGTGGTAATCATTGAATGCATCCCACAGAGCATCCTTGATCATGGTATCGATCAGTGTGCCGTTATTCATACGATATCCGAAACGTGCTTTGTCCAGTGCAAACGGAGCCATGGACATATTTTCCATACCACCGGCAACAACGATATCCGCGTCGCCGGATCTGATCATCTCTGCTGCCATGTTGACACAGTTAAGGCCGGAACCGCATACTACGTTAATGGTAACTGCCGGAACTTCTACCGGAAGTCCTGCCTTCAGTGTAGCCTGTCTTGCAACATTCTGTCCAAGACCTGCCTGGATTACACATCCCATTAATACTTCATCAACCATTTCAGGCTTTACACCTGCACGGTTAAGAGCTTCTCTGATTACGATGGAACCAAGCTCTGCAGCCGGTGTATTGCTGAGCGCTCCGCCCATTTTACCGATTGCAGTTCTGCATGCGCCTGCTAAAACAACCTTCTGTGCCATTCGATTACCTCCGTCTTTGACTGTTTAAAGTTATGTTCTTTTGAAAACGCTTATTGTTACGCGTTTCAGATCCGATTGTTAATTTTTTATCAGAACGTGTTCATTATAGCATAGGCCCTTTTGATTTGCAACAAAATTCCCAAAAAGAACAGGATCTCATGTAAGTAATTATGTTTATTTACATAAGATCCTGCTACAATTTTATAAACTGTCAGTCATAATATTCAGTTTTATTTGGTACGTTATTTTGCTATGTCTATTTTACGCTTCAGTTCTCAGGTTCGATCAGTCCGTATGTATTTCCTTTTCTCTTATATACGACGTTGGTCTCATCTGTCTCTGCATTGATGAATACGAAGAAGCTGTGTCCCAGCAGTTCCATCTGTACGCAGGCATCTTCCGGATACATCGGCTTGATATCAAATTTCTTGATACGCTCAATGCGGATGGCTTCGTCATCCATGTAATCCTGTTCGATGAACTCGCGTTTGAAATTTCCTGCCTCCTGTGCCTTGTCAATCAGCTTGGTCTTATATTTCTTGAGCTGACGTTCAATCACTTCTTCAACCAGATCAATGGAAACATACATGTCATTGCTGACCTGCTCGGAACGAATCAGTTTGCCTTTTACAGGGATTGTTACCTCGATCTTGTGTCTGTCCTTGTCTACAGTCAGTGTCACATTCACGTGTGTATCCGGTGTGAAATACTTCTCAAGCCTGCCGATTTTCTCCTCTACTGATGCCTTTAACCCGGGTGTTACGTCAATATTCTTTCCTAAGATTGTAAATTCCATGGCATTCATCCCCTTTGCGGAATATTTTGGTACCATTGCGACAACAGTGGAATCTGTTGTTAGGTATAGTATAACATTTTTCCGGTCCAATGTACATTTTTAATATTTCCATTATGCTATGTAAGTGAATACACACAACAGAAAAGTGCACATTATTCCGTTTTTTATTAATTATTCACAAAAAGTATGTTCTTTTTTTCAAAATTCATGAACGGAATCATAAAATTCACCTTTCGTGGATAATGTGGATAACTTTGTGCATAACCATATTTTCGGCCTTTGCGCTTTCCACCATTGTGGAAAAGAATCCTGCGTTTTTCGTAAAAAATGTGAATTTTTTGTGTTGACTTTTTACATTATGGGCAAGATTACCAATATTGAATTCTGCACATAACACAGGATCACCCTGCAGCCGCATTACTCACAGATCAGAGGTTCCGTAATAAAAAAGGCAGGGATCCTGAAGACCCCCGCCTGAAATCGTCTGTGCTGTACTGCCTGATCAGAATACTCTTCTGATAGAAAGAGGTGTTCTGTAGCTGGCACTTGAAACAATAATACCTGTCTTGGATGTAGATGCATGCACGATCTGTCCGTTTCCGATGTAAAGAGCTACATGACCGGAATAGCATACCAGATCTCCGGGCTCTGCATTGGAAAGTCCGTCAACTGCAGCACCGACACTTCTGTCTGCAGATGAAGAATGCGGAAGGCTGACACCGAAGTTCGCATATACACTCATGACAAATCCGGAACAGTCAGTTCCGTTTGTAAGACTGGAACCGCCATACACATACGGATTACCGACAAACTGCTGTGCAAACTCCGCTACTGCAGATCCGATGGAACTGCTCTTGGAAGTATAGCTTTCAGCAGACTTCACTTTACCGGATGACTTCTTGGATGTTCCGCTGCTTGCTGCCTTTCTTGCTGCTTCCTTTTCTGCATCTTCCTTGGCAAGACGTGCTTCCTCTTCTGCCTTGGATTCTGCCTTTACAAACTCTGTGGAAAGCGTTACATAATCAGTGGAAACGTAACCTTCGCCTTCCTCGATATCTACCTTAATCCAACCGTCTTCTTCTTCGCTGACAACAAGTTCATCGTCAATCGGGACAAGACCGATTACATCAGCATCTGTACTTGCTGCAGATCTTACCTTAAGTGTGGTTGTTGTAACTGTGGCAATACGTGTGCCAACCTTCTTTGCAAGAGCAACTGCATCCTCACCGGTAACACAGTACTCTGCTTTTACATAACCGGTTACAGATCCGGATTCGATCTTATACCATCCGTTTTCCTCACCGAGATACTTACCTACTGACTTGTCATAAAGCTTACCAAGAACTTCACTGTCTTCACTTGCTTCACTTCTGACATTAACGTAATCATCCACCTGTGCGATAACAAGGCTCTTAAAACTCTCTTCTTCTGCAGATGCACTTGATGCGGAAGAACTGGCATCTGAAGATGATGCTGTGGAAGCTGAAGATGATGAAGATGCACTGCCGGAAACGACAGCGGATGAAGCAGAAGCTGCTGATGAAGCCGTGCCTGTTGCCTGCTCGATATCATTCAGAATATCATCCTGAACCTTTGCGGCAAGAGGTGTTGTTTCTGTAATTGTCTTATCTGATGCTACAATTGCCTGTGCCACACCTGCTGTTACGGAACCGCCGGTACTTGTCTTCTTCGATGTTGCGAGAAGGGAAGAAAGTGAAACCTGATCAGATGCCAGCGCATAGCCGATACCTGCAGATGGAAGTACTGAGGATACACTTGATGTTGCAGCATAGGACTGCAATCCCATACTTGAGAACGTTACTGCAGCGGTAAGCGTACACGCCAGAAGCTGCATCTTAGCATTTTTCAATTCGGGCCTCCAAACTTTGTTACGAATTTGTTACATCTGTTAAACAATATACTCCGCGTCAGTTACTTTGTCAACCTTTAAATGTGACGGAAATGTGATATTTGCGCCATTTGCAGGTAGATACCCGGAGGCCCTCTGTTTTAGGGTATCTGTTAAATAATTAACCGGATGTGTTTTTTTTATGGTCACACGTATGTTTGTTATTTCGGAAATATTACAAACTGTTGTATTGTCAATTGGTAAATAATACCATATATTGCGTCACTTTTTCCCTATCATGAAGTCCTGTACTGACGTAACTGCATTGGCTCCATCCGCAACAGCTGTAACAATTTGTCTTAATCTCTTAACTCTGGCATCTCCTGCCGCAAAAATTCCGGGTACGGAAGTAGCCGTATCCTCTCCTGCAACAACATAGCCTTTGTCATCACATTCCACAAGTGATGCATATTCATCTGTATCCGGATGAATACCGACCGCAACGAAGCATGCATCTGTCTGAAGCTGCGTCTGCTGTCCGGTCTTTACATTTTCAAGTTCAAGGCTTTCCACATGATCTGTCCCGTCAATTTTCTTCACAACGCTGTCCCAGATGATTTCTACATTCGGCAGTCCCATCAGTTCATCCTGCAGAATCTTCGCCGCTCTGAGCTCATGACGCCTGTGAATCAGATAAACTTTTGCACAGCCTCTTGCAAGGAAAACGGCATCCTCGACTGCAACATCTCCGCCGCCGACAACCGCTGCCGTCTTCCCACGGAAAAATGCACCGTCACAGGTCGCACAATAAGATACACCCTTGCCGGAAAGTTCTTCCTCGCCGGGAACTTCAAGTCTGGAATGTGACGCACCCGGTGCCAGAATCACAGTTCTGGTCTCATAGCTTTCCCCTTCCTGCGTTTTCACCCTGAATACAGGAAGTTCACTGTCATTGCCTTCGGAAACCGTTTCAATCCCGGAAACTGTTCCTTCTATAAAAGAAGCGCCGAGCTGATCCGCATGTTCACGGAATTTCATTCCCATGTCGAAACCGTTGATTCCGGGGAGTCCCAGATAATTATCCACTTCATAGGTATTGAGCACCTGTCCGCCACTGATTGGATTCTTTTCAATCACTGCAAGATTCAGATCTGCCCTTTTCCCGTATACTGCTGCCGAAAGGCCTGCCGGCCCTGAACCTATAATTATCAGATCATACATGAATATCACCTTGCCTTTCTGTCAAATTAAATTGTACACAATCTTTATATCCACAGAATATCATATTTTCTCTCTGCTGTCCAGTCAGGAAATACTTGCATTCGTAACTGCTTTTCACTATGCTGATTAAATAGAGATGCAATACAGCGAAAAGAGGAATCATCAATGGATCAGTATGTTCTTATCACAGGTGCGTCACGCGGAATCGGAAAAGCCACTGCTGCTGCCTTTGCAGAAGCAGGCTGCAATCTGTACCTGACCTGCAGGTCACACGGTGCGGATCTGGAAACTTATGCCGCAGAACTTGAAGCGCGCTTTCATGTCAGCTGCCGTGCTTTTGTGTGCGATATGGGAAACGAGGCAGATGTTGCAGAACTGTTTCTTCATATTCCATCTGTTGATATTGTAATTAATAATGCCGGAACTGCCTGGATCGGCCTTCTGACAGATATGAAACCTCAGGAATGGCACCGTCTCATGCAGACCAATCTGGACGCCCTGTTCTATACTTCATCAAAGGCAGTTCCCCTCATGGTACAGCAGCACAGCGGGCGTATCATCAATATTTCATCCGTATGGGGAAATGTCGGCGCGTCCTGTGAGGTTGCCTATTCCGCCTCCAAGGGCGGTGTGAATGCATTCACAAAAGCGCTTGCCAGAGAACTTGCGCCCAGCGGAATCTCCGTCAATGCTGTTGCCTGCGGTGTCATCGATACTGAAATGAACCATTCCCATCTGTCCGCAGAGGATATGGAAGTCCTGAAGAATGAAATACCAGCAGACCGGATCGGCACACCACAGGAAGTGGCGCAGCTGATCCTGCTGCTGGCAAAAGCACCGGTCTACATGACCGGGCAGATTATTACCATTGATGGCGGGTGGCAATAGATAGAGATGCAGTGGCACCTCTATCTATAAGAGGTTGCTTTGCAACCTCTGACATTGCAGTTCATTTGGGCTGCATGACTTTCTGAATGGTTTCTACAATCTTGATCGTATCGAAAGGCTTGGACATGAATTCAAGTGCACCGTATTTTACCGCCTCCACCATCTTCTGCTGCTGTCCTGCTGCGGTAACCATGATTATTCTGGCCGCAGGATCATAGCGCATGATCAGCTGAAGGCTTTCGATACCGTCCATCTCAGGCATCGTAATGTCCATGGTCACAATATCCGGCTTCAGCTTCTGGTACATTTCAAAGCCTTCCTTGCCGTTTACCGCTTCTCCTGCAACTTCATTCCCACTGTGCTCCAGTATATCACGCAGAAATTTTCTGGATGTCCTTGAATCATCAACGATCAGTACTCTTGCCATATTTACCTCCATCGCTCACACGCATCATTCACAATATAGAAGCTTTATCTGACAACGACTTCCTTTTCCATTGAAACCACAAGTTCTATTTCCGCATTATCAATATAGACCGGCATCACTACCATGCCTACAGCTGAGATTGATGCAAAACCCGGCAGATAAACCGGCGGCTCCAGTTCAATGTTAAGACCTTCCAGGCTCTTCTGCGTCACATAGATTCCGTTAATACAGTTAATCAGTTCGCAAAGCGCATCAAGCGCATCCTCTCTGGTCTCAATAAACTCTTCTTTGGTATACGCAATCGCCATGTTCTGCATATCACTGTATTTACCGGTAATTGCCATCAGTAATGTACAGTCTCCCCGGATCTTCTGATATCCGATGGCTTCTCCCTGAAGCTCTCTCGTTGTTCTGGCACGTCCGATGCAGATGTGTGCATCTACAAGGCGATAGATGTTTTTAATCGCAAGTGCAAGAAACTGCTCGTATTCCTTCTGATCAGACCCGAGGAAAATCGGAACAATCCGTTCAATATCACCTGCCTTGAGTGCTTCCATGTCTGATTCCAGAAGACCGAATTTCTTCTGGAAACCGCTAACAGCACCTGTAACTTCTTCCAATGTCATATATCCATGGTCTACCACTGCCTGTGAAAAAGCCATGAATTCATTGGTCTGCTCTGCCAGAAGTCGTTCCACCTGCTCCTGCTGCAGATAACCTCTTGCCACTGCAAGATCGCCAAAACGCATGTCTCTCGAAGCCTGAAGTGCATTGATCTCTTCTGCCTGCGCAATGGTCATCAGTTTTTCCGAAACAGCAATAACACCCAGTTTTGCTCTGTTTTCTTCCTGTGACCTGTATACCTGATCCAGCTGACCCTTTGAGAGCATTCCCTCTTCTACAAGGAATTTTCCCATCAATCGATCAAACATAAGCTCTCCTATCTGCGGAAGCTGCCGCCTGTCGTGCACTGATCGTGTATATCATGAGCGGAATTCATAGGCTCATTTGTCGGGTAACCCACATGATACCGTAAATATAAAAAGATTATTCTTCCGGTGCCTGCGCATTCCGTTCCGGAGATTCCGATGCCTGTGCCTGCGCATTCTGTTCCGGAGATTCCGGTGCCTTGCCTGCCGCTGCTGCCTGCTTTGCTGCTTCTGCAGCACGTGTTGCCGCTTCAAGTGCCATCAGTCTGTCCTTGGGGAGCATGATATTCTGTCCCAGCGGATTAATGACAAGACCATCTTTATCCTGAATAAAGCGAAGGACATCCTCAAAGCCGAATACACCGCCTTCAAAACCGTCCTTGCCAAACTTCTTTGCAAACTCAACCCCGTCCGTAAATACCGGCATGAAAATCTGTCCTTCCGCATTTTTCATGACAGGGAATTTCAGCTTTGTATCTTTATTGAATCTGATTCTGCCGTCTTCCATTACTTCCGCCGGACCTTCATGCTGAATCGGTACAATGAAATGTCCAAGGCGTGCAAGTGTCAGCATGCGAAGTTCCTTTGCCTGCAGTACCTGCATTCTCTTTTCATATTTCACCGGCCATCTGACTTCTTCCAGGAAATCCAGCATGGCAAAGGCCAGCGCCGGATTTGCCGGCGGCGTTTTCTTATCCTCCGCCCAGTTCGGCGGTGCAACAATTTCACTTCTTCTGAAGTGAGCACGATACAGTCCGTTATCAATAATGATCCGTTCAATTCCAAGATAGTACAGATAATCGAAGAAGCCTCTCTTGCTGGAAGAATCTTCTCCGCTTTCTCCCTTGCATTCTCTGACGGTCAGCTTGCGGAACTGATGTCCGAATACTTCTGCTGCTGCCTCTGCACGTTCCTTTTCCAGATAGATATTGGCAAATCCGTTATCAATGAACGGGTATCTGGTGGAATCATCATACAGAACATAAATCATCTCCGCATCTCTGACACGGTTTAAAAGTTCATTATAGAGCACTCTGTGATTTGCCTGAAAATTTTCAAGCGGTGCCTTTGCATTGAAAAACTCCTGTGCCGTAAGTACAAACAAAAGCTCCTGCAGTGGCAGAAATCTGACTGATTCCGGGCTGAGCTGCAATTCATAAATCATCTCCCCGAGTTCATCTTTCCGCTCCGGTGTGACCGGATCTTCCATTGAATCCGGTCCGCCTTCCGCTACCTTGATCGGATTCAGCGGCTGAACAGTCGGCCAGGAAAGATCTGCATGTGCTGCTTTCTGCGCTTCAATCTTCTTTGCAAGATTTTCCTGCTCCTGCTTTTCAGCGTCTGCAGCTGCCTTCTCAGCATTTTTCTTTCCCCCGAATAAATCCAAAATACCCATAATTACAATCCCTTCTGCCCACGCCGTAACGCCAGCATTTCATTCGTATAAATATCTTTAATTATAGTAAAAAATCACACGCCTGACAACCTGATATTTGCATGATAAAAAGCTTCCGCACACTGTGCCAGATACTGCGGATCTTTACTGCCTGCCGTCTCATACGGAGAGTGCATGGCAAGCTGTGAAAGGCCGATATCCACCGTATTGACCGCCACCTGGGTATTGGATATGTTCCCCAGCGTGGAACCTCCCGCTATATCCGAACGGTTGGTGAACATCTGATACGGTACCTTCGCATCATCACAGATACTGCGGAATGCAGCCTCTGATACAGCATCTGTCGTATATTTCTGATTGGCATTATATTTGATGACAATTCCCTTATTCATCTGCGGACGGTTCACCGGATCTGCCTTGTCGGAATGATTG
Source organism: uncultured Butyrivibrio sp. (assembly GCA_964388815.1). Classification (GTDB taxonomy): domain Bacteria; phylum Bacillota; class Clostridia; order Lachnospirales; family Lachnospiraceae; genus Butyrivibrio. Next base: position 38,845 of record CAYMBY010000022.1, read on the forward strand.
GGGTGCACTGCATGCGCATTGTCTGCAGATACCATAAAGCTCTGTGCCAGTGCCGTATGATACTCCTCCCTGCTGCGCCCGAGTCCGTCATTCACCCGTTCCAGCGTATCTTTAAGAAAAGTGGATGCTGCGCCCTGTTTGGTTCCGCTTCCCACTTCTTCATTATCAAATACGCAGTGCAGGGTCACATGTGTCTCATTTTCTGCCGGTAAAAATCCGGTAAAGGAGCCGAAACAGCACTCCAGATCATCCAGTCTTGCAGAAGAAATATATTCCTGTGAAGCGCCCCATACACAGGCACGGTCACGATTATAAAGGAACAGATCGCTTCCGAGAATTTCCTTTTCCCGTACGCCTGCTGCCTTTGCAATGATTTTCCCGAGCTGTCCCTTTGCGGATGCGTCTCCGAGAACAGGAAGCATATCAGTCTGCGCATTGTAACTGTAACCGTTATTGGCATCACGGTTCATATGAATGGCAAGAGACGGTATCATCAGAAGATCACGGTCCGCATTCACCAGTTTCATGGCAATCGTGCCATCCTTCTGCTTTACCATAACACGCCCTGCAACAGAAAGCGGGCGGTCAAACCACGGTGCCATCAGCATTCCGCCGTACTTTTCCACATTCAGCTTCACATAGGCGCTTCCTTCTGTCATTTCTGCATTTTCCTTGATTTTGAAGGAAGGCGAATCACTGTGACTGGCAATCATGTAAAATCCGGAAAACTCAGCCCTGGGGATCTTAAATGAAATGATGGAGGAACCGTTTCGGGTGACAAAATATTTCCCGCCCTTCTTCAGCTTCCAGATTTCCTTCTCCTGAAGTTCTGTGAACTTATGGGCTTTCAGCTCTTTTCTGAGATTTTCCACCACATGATAGCAGCTCGGACTCTCTTCTATGAATTTCAGCATTTTCTGTGTTGTATCTTCAAACATGATTCTTCGTTTTCTCCCGTTTTTTACTTTTTCTTACTTCAGAGCCGCATCAAACACTGCTCTGACATCGTCTTTGGACACCGCTCCCTCATGGATCTTTCTGCCGTCTACATAGTAGGTAGGCACATAATAGTAGTCGAGTGAATCCGCAAACTGTGCTTCCATATTCTCGTCCACCATCTTCACATCAATCCCGGCATATTCCGGATTCTCCGCGCGGAGTTCATCCATGAATGCTCTGGCCTTTCTGCAATAAGGACACGTTTCCTGCATCATCATCAGTACCTGCTTCATTGTTTTTCCTCCTCTGCACCTGAAATTATTGTACCATATTTTACAGCCACTTTTTGCGCCTGAAAAAGATCATGCTCACAATGACCACGATTACGCTCAGACCGATAACACAGGTATAGCCATACTTCCAGCCCAGCTCCGGCATATTGAAATTCATCCCGTACCAGCCGACGATCAGTGTCAGCGGCAGGAAGATCGTTGTTACCACCGTAAAAATCTTCATAATCCGGTTCAGATTCAGATCAAGGGCCGCATCATATGCTTCCTGCAGATGTACCAGCCGCTCCAGCAGCTGATCCAGATTCTTACAGATCCGCTCCGTCTTTTCCGTCAGGATGGTCAGATACCGCATGCTGTCCTGATGAAAAATGTGATTGGCATTTGCAGTCAGTGCCAGTCCGATATCCTGCATCTCCTCGTAATAGGTCTGGCAGTCAAAGAGACGTCTCTTGATCTGAAACGCCTCTTTATTGACATCTCCTGTTTCTTCTCCGTTAAAGAGACGCTCTTCGAGCTGCAGAATATGTTTTTCCACATGAGAAAGCGTATCATTCGTATCGCCAAGAAAGCCCAGCAGCATGGAATACAGAATTTTTTCCAGTGTCATATGCCGGATGTTCCCGCTCATGATCTCCCGGAAGCTCTTCTCCAGATGCTCATCTTCATCAACAATTTCCACGCAGATCATCAGATTCTTTTTCATGAAAAGTGCCATTCTGTCAGAAGATCTGTGAAGTGTCCTCGTATCCATGACGCGTAGATAACAATAATCATAATCGTCATAAACTTCGATCTTGCTGCCGCGATACGGCTTGACATTGCGGCATTCATCAAGATTGCTGGAATTGAATTCCAGCTTTCCGTAGTACTGTTCAAACTCCATAAGACTCATGAAACCAACGGTTTCTTTTCTGTCATCAATCTGCTCAAAACTGATTTCCTGAGGCTGTTCATTTATGATCTGGTATATCATCGGATATTCTTTTCCCTTCACTTCTTTATTTCTGTATACCTTTTATTATAATCCCACAGGCGTCATCCTGAAACAGAATTTGCAAAACAGGGATGGGCAGGCAGCAGACCTGGTAGTATAATCAGATTCGTTCAGAAGGCAAAAAGCAAAATGAAATGAGGCAGTCAAATGGCAAAACTGTATTTCCGATATGGGGCAATGGGAAGTTCCAAGACAGCAAATGCACTGATGGTGCGCTACAATTATCTGGAAAAGGGTCAGCATCCGGTTCTCTTAAAGCCGGCCGCTGAAAACCGTGACGGAGAAAAGATCATCCGCTCAAGACTGGGCATCTCTGCAGAATGCATCTTTGTAGAAGATTATCTGAAAAAAGTAAAAAAAGAATGGATGACAGCAGATACAGATCCTGCCACCCTTGATAAACCGGACTGTATCATTGTGGATGAGGCACAGTTTCTTACCGAAGCTCAGGTGGATCTGCTGGCCAGAATCGTGGATGAATTTGATGTGCCGGTAATCTGCTACGGTCTGCGGACCGACTTTACCAGCAGGATGTTCGAAGGTTCCAGACGTCTGATGGAAATCGCAGATAAGCTGGAAGAAGTTCCGACCGTCTGCTGGTGCGGAAGACGTGCGCATTTCAATGCACGTATCCGGGACGGTAAAATCGTCCGCAGAGGTGAACAGATCATGATGGGCGGAAATGAATCCTATACTTCACTCTGCCGCAGACATTTCTGCTCCGGACTTATCAGTGACCCTGCAAAGCCGGAACAGAGCTGAAACATTTCAGCGATACACATATTCCCGCTGAACAAAAAAGCTCAGAAGGAACAGCAGACAATCCACAGGAATCTTGACGACAACCTCCGGAAGTGAGGTCAGACCATGAAGTCTTCCAACCAGGAAGCCGCTGGCAAGCATAATGCAGACTGCCAGCATAATGTATCTGACTACCGCACCGGAGGTATTTTTTCTGCTTTTGAATACCACTTTATAATTGATCAGGAAATTATAGGTTGCTGACAGAACTCTCGCAAATATGGTCGATGCCATAATATAATCCATGATCCCAAAGCTGACCGTTCTGGTCAAATGGCAGAACATGGTGAACAGAAGCAGATCTACAAGGCTGGATGAAAATGAAGAAATCAGAAACTTCCCGAACACAGCGTAAATCCGGATGGAATCCTTAAGCGGATTGAAATGGCTGGATTTATTCTCTGCCAGATAGATTGTTTCAATCGGTACCTCCACAATCGGAATATTCTCCTGTCTGGTATCGATCAGCATATTGGTCTCGAGTTCAAACCGCTCTCCTTTTTCATGAAGCAGTTTTCTCATAAATGCTGCGGGAATTGCCCGGAGTCCTGTCTGGGTATCAGAAACTGACACTCCTGTCAGTGCCTTTAAAATCACACTGGTACAGCGGTTTCCGAATACACTTCTCGCCGGAATTCCTTCTCTGCCGAAATCACGTACGCCCATAATCAATGCTTCCGGATTTTTCCGGAGTGCCTCCATGCAGGCACACATATCCTTTACTGTATGTTGACCGTCAGAGTCAATTGTAACGCACCCAAGCATTCCGGGCCACGTATTCAGGCAGTAGTTGAACGCAGTCTTTAATGCACGTCCCTTGCCGAGATTCACCGCATGATGAAGTACCGTATATCCGAACTGCGTCTGTGCCATTCTGAAAATTTCCTGATATGTTTCACCTTCTGACCCGTCGTCTACAATGACCACCGGACCGATATCCGCACACTTTAAGTGCTCCATCAGCTCGGTCATTCGCTCATCCGGTTCGTAGGAAGGAATAATTACGGGGATTTCTGTCATTTATGTTTCTCCTTTATCTTTGTGCCCTGGAACTGATCTTCTGTTTTCAGATTCATTCTATCCCTGCTTCCTTAATTTTACATAAATGGAACAGAAACGCTCAGTTCTGAACTTTCTGAAGTATGATCGTACCGTTATTCCTGCAGATTCTGTAAAGCAGTGCATACTCAAAACTGCCATCCTCTGTCATGGAATCAAACACCGCCCCCGGATCACCCGCAACCGGATCCACATACAGAAACTGCGCATGTGAAGCCTGAATTTCTGCAAGCACAGTCTGCGAAGACATGGTACTGAGATCAATTCCGTTATATACTACTGCTTCCGGAGAAGCCTGACTGCTGATATAGGTGTCCTTTACCCAGTGAATCACCGTATCATCCCGGAGATATAGAATTCTTTTCCCCCACAGTTGCCGGTTCCCTGCAGTTTTTTTCAGAAATACCCTTCCGGCATCATCAATCATCCCGCTGACATAAGCACGGTTTTCAGAAAGTTCTGCGCGATACCCTATGACTGCTCTGTACATTCCCTGATAATCAGCTGTCAGCAGTACAGACAAGGCGCAGATGCCGCAGATCAGCGCCGCTTTTCTGCCGCTTCGTTCCTGCCTGAACTTCTGTGCTGCTGCAAGTGCGATTCCCATCAGCAGATACAGTCCGCCCATGGTAAACGGCGCACCATAGCGTGACATGGACAGCGCCATGTTGGCAGCGTCAAGATACTGACTTTCCGTCTGGAATACCGTAATATGCGCTGCAAAAATAAAGCCGTAGCATAAAAGTCCCATCAGCAGCAGATACCGAAACACCCGCCCTGCTTCACATTTTTCCATTCCTTTGATCCGTCCAAGCAGCAGACAGGCCAAAAGCAATATAAGAAACATAGCTGCGTTTGAAAGGTCCAGCGTAAAATTCTGATCCGAATGCACGGGAATCAGCAGAAAGCCTTTCAGAAAATACCGTATTTTTTCCGGTGTGTTATCCGGCAGCTGATAATGCCCTGCCGCCATATGAATACCGGCACTCGTCAGTTTGGCAACTCTGCGCATAAGAAGACAGAAGGTCAGCCAGCTGCCCTCTGCCGCCATTACTGTCAGTACCGGAATCCAGGTTTTCCTGCTGCGTGTTCTTCGTACGCATAAAAGGAAAACAAAAGCAGACAGTGCCCAGAAAATGCCGACAGATTTGGTCAGCACCAGAACTGCAGCATACAGTGCAATTCTGATATTGTACCAGTTCTCACTGTGACCGTCATGGTCCCAGATCGCCCAGAGCAGTGCTCCGTATGCGATTCCCATCGTCACATCTGCACAGGTGCCGTAAAACAGGATACCGTTAATCACGCCGGGAAGAAACAGCAGCAGGATACCCCCCGCCGCCTGCACCGGTATACTTCTGCGCCCCAGCAGCCTCAGAAGCGGCATCAGAAGCACCGCATTCAGGCAGTAATACGCGGCAAACTGCAGCCCCTCCTGATAATGCTCCGGACTTGCATGCAGAAACACCCACTTGAACAGGCTGGTGGCCGGTGGATAATCTCCAAACTCCGGGGCCACGTTTCCATATTTTCCCGCAAAGCCGTTCAGATAATAGATTGCCTTTGCATCCGTTGCCCAGAAATTAATATCATCCCACCAGGTAAAAATCTCGTTTTTTACACAGACCGTCAGCACTGCCAGCAGAATCAGCATGATAAGAACTGCCGGATTTCTGATTCGTCCGGTCAGTGCTTCCCTGTTCCCTGCAGATTTTTTCCACAGAAGAAAGACTGTACCTGCGAGTACTGCCGGTGAAATATAATCCATCAGCCAGAGTCCCCGTCCAAAGGACAGCAGATACAACAGCAGAATCAGTCCGCAGACCGTCACGGGAATTGTATCGGCAAGATCCTCATCTGCACAGTATGCAATTAATACGGCAGTCGAAAGTACTGCTGCCAGAAGCACAATCCACATAGGTTCTTCTCCTCAGGCCAGAATCTGTGATAAAACAATTGCCGTAAACATCAGTCCGCATCCTGCAATTTCCCTTGGTGTAAGAGTCTGGTGCAGAATCACCCAGCCTGCAAGTGCGCTGAATACACTCTCCATGCACATGGCAATACTGGCTACGGAAGGCTTAAGCCTGCGCTGCCCGATGATCTGAAGCGTATATCCGACGCCGCTGCTCATGACGCCGGCATACAGAATGGCAATTCCTGCCGCACGAAGATCCTGAAGCTCCGGATGTTCAAGCATCAGCATAAATACCGTGGACAGCACCGCTTCCACCAGAAACTGCCCCAGAGACAGCCAGATTCCGCTGACCTTTGGTGCAAAATGATTAATCGTCATAATCTGAAAGGAAAACAGGAGCGCGCTCAACAGCGTAATGCCATCGCCAAAACCGATCGCCATCTTTCCCTGAATGCACAGAAGATAGAGTCCGCAGACGCTCATCACAATACACAGCCACAGTTTCCAGCCGGGTCTGTGTCCGAGGAAAACGGACAGAACAGGAACAATAACCACATACATGGCAGTCAGAAAACCGGACTTGGCTGTTGTCGTATATGCGATTCCCACCTGCTGCGCGGCGCTTGCCGCAAACAGAAATATACCGCAGATCAGGCTGGAAATCACCAGCATACGCCTCTGCGGTTTTCTTGTCTCTCTGCTCTTTTGACCTTCCCGGTCATTTCTTCTTTTCTCATGGATCAGCCCGATCGGCAGCAGAAATGCAACTGCGATCCAGCTTCTGCCTGCAAGAAACGTATATGCACCGACATATTCGGCGCCGACGCTCTGTGCAACAAATGCCGCTCCCCAGATCAGTGACGCCAGAAGCAGCAGCATGGTATGCCCTGTTTCTGACAGTCTTTCTTTTTCCTGCTTATTCACCTGTCCATACTCCTTACTCCCGCGCGCTGCCCGTCCGGCAGCCTCTGCTGCGAATTCCCCGCTCAGCAGTTTCCCAGATCATCCACGTTAAAGGTAATGCAGTCGCCGTTCTTATACTGCAGTTCCTGATTGCGGATGGTGACACGCGTGCCTTCCGGTATGGAAGTGGTGATAAAACAGTTACTGCCGATAACAGAATTGCGTCCGATCACTGTTTCGCCGCCCAGAATAGAGGCTCCTGCATATAATGTCACATTATCTTCAATGGTAGGGTGACGTTTGACGCCTTTAAGGTTCTGCCCGCCTTTGGTCGAAAGCGCACCGATCGTGACACCCTGGTATACCTTGACATGTTCGCCGATAATGGCGGTTTCACCAACTACCACACCGGTTCCGTGATCGATCATGAAGTACTTTCCGATCGTTGCCCCCGGATGAATATCAATTCCGGTTTCACTGTGTGCATATTCCGTCATCATTCTGGGGATCAGCGGCACTCTTAACACAAACAGTTCATGTGCCACACGGTTGACCGTCGTTGCCAGAAGTCCCGGATAGGACAGTACGATTTCGCCTTTGTCATATGCTGCAGGATCACCGTCATAAGTAGCCTGAATATCCGTATCGATAAAGGCTCTGATCTTCGGTACCTGCCGGAAGAAGGAAATGGCAAGCTCTTCTGCTCTCTCCCTGAGTGTGCATTCATCCGCCTGTGCATAGGCCGGGTCATAGGGAAGTACAATTTCAATCTGTTTTTTCAGATTATAGACTGCATCCTCGATCAGTACCGAAAGTCTGCTTCTGTCATTGAAGCTCTTATACACACGGTCTCTGTAATAACCGGGGAAAAAGATATTCAGAAGCTTTCCGACAATATCGATAATCGCCTTGCGGTCCGGCTGGCGTACCACATCCATCTTGTCAATATCGCGTTTTTTATCATAATCCTGAAGAATTGTCTTAACAATGTCATCCACATCGTGGTTATAATACTCTCTGATTCCGCCCATTTTATGCCGTCCTCCTGCGTAATACTTTTGCTGCAACTAATTTTATCATAACTGCTGTCTGAAAGATAGCCTGTTTCACTCTCATGCTGTTCTGTGGTAAACTGAATCTCATGATGAATACAAATGCAGACTATAAATTCAAAACAGAAATAAAACATAATATCCGGCTCATCGGTCTGGACCTCGACGGTACGCTTCTGACCGAAGATAAGACGCTTTCCGTGCGAACAAAGGCAGTACTGACCCGTGCCATTGCCAAAGGAATCACCATCGTTCCCGTCACCGGAAGGCCTCTTGCAGGGCTTCCTCCTGTCGTACGCTCTTTTCCCGGCATCCGCTATTCCATTCATTCCAATGGAGCTGCAGTCTACGACCTTGCAGAAAAAAAGTGTCTTCACGGAGAACTGCTACCGCCTTCAGTTGCCGGCAGAATCCTGTCCCTGGTGGATGATCCCGGCGCCATCTGTGAAGTATTCACGGAAGGCTACGGTTATGCCGATCCCTTCGGACGCTCTCTTCTGGAGAAACGGTATCAGGGAACAGTGCTGATGCCATATATTCAGGAAAGCCGCAGAGTTGTCCCTTCCCTGGATGAATTTCTGCAGCAGATATCCACCGGAATCGAAAATGTCTCTGTCATCGGCACCTCACAGAAGCACTGTCAGGATCTTGTAAAACGCCTTCTGTCCATTGAAGGAATCCGTGTCGTCGTCCCGTCCCCGTCCAATCTGGAAGTCGGCGCTGCACGTTCGGATAAAGGACTGGCGCTTCTGTCCCTGGCAGAATATCTGGGAATTCCCAGGCAATCTGTTATGGCCATGGGCGACAGTGACAATGATGTCGGCCTTCTGAAAAGTGCCGGTCTGTCTGTTGCCATGGGAAATGCAAGCCCGCATGTCCGGGAAGTCAGCATGCATGTAACCGATGATAACGAGCATGACGGCGTTGCGAAGGCGATTGAAACATTCGCACTCTGAAGTATGCCGCTGTAATTATTTCATACAGGCTCGGATGCAGAAAGACCGGAAGCTTCGTCTGATCACGAATCTTCCGGTCTTTCTACTGTTTCATGCAGTTTTTACTGCTCTTTTCTGTCCTGTTTCTTTCTGCGTTTTGCACCAAGAGCAAGGATTCCTGCTGCCGATGCGCCTGCAAGCGCAATGATCATCCGAAGCCCGTCATGTGTTTCATCTCCGGTAGCTCTGGACCTGGTTGCACCAAGTACCTGCGGCTGTTCCTGTACTGCCGGTGTCGTCACTGCCGGTGCCGGTCTGGATACACCAAGTACCTGAGGTGTTGCTGCAAGCGGTGTTGCCACATCCTCAACCGTTGCGGATGCTACTGACGCTGTAGTTGCCGGAGTCGGATTCGGGGTCGGATTCGGAGTCGGACCGGGTGTCACTGCCGGTGAATGATACAGTACACCGTCAATATGATATCCATCGCTTTCATGCTTCAAAGTATATCCGACGAAGAAGGTCGTATCCGCAGGAACTGTATCCTGCCCCTGTACATAATAGGTACCTGTCAGCTTATTATTGCTGTCAACCACCCAGTATACAATTTCAGATCCGGTATCCAGTGCAGTACCCTTGCCTGATGCGTACGAAGATCCGTCCTGAATCTTTGAATACTGATACTTACTGTACATCGCCTGTACATAAGACCTGTACAGTGAATAGGGAATCTCTGTCGCAGCAGATCCCTTCACTGAAGTAAAATACTTCACATTCCGGGAAATTACACTTTTATCGCTCTCATCAAAATTACGGCCGTTCACATATGCCGGATCCCCGTCCTCTGTCAGCTGCGCAAACGTACCGGTTGTCGCCTTCATCTTCGTACTGTCTGTATCATCCACATCCAGAAGGGATGCTGCCCAGGCTGCATAATTATCGGTTTTTTCCTTTATTATCCTCGCCTGATTCAGTTTTGCCTTGGCATCTGCAACAGCTTTCTGTGCCTTTGCAATTTCATCTGCCACTGTCTGATAATCCACTGTATCCAGCTTCACATTTTTCAGAATATTCTGCAGTGACTGAAGTTCAGTACTTGCATTCGTGTATTCCGTCTGTGCTGCGGTTACTCTGTTTCCTGCTGCATCAGCCTTGGTTTTGAGTGCATCATAATATGCCTGCTGTGCATTTCCTGCTGCCTGTGCAGTTGACTCTGCTGTTGAAAGTGCCGTCCTCGCTGCTGTATATGCTGTCTGTGCATCGCTTACCGCCTGGCCCTGTGCCGCCAGATCTGCATTCTGAACCTTCTCGACATCCCCCATCAGCGCCTGTGTATCCGTGTTGCTCTGCTTCTGCTGATCCAGTAATGCCGTTGCCGCTGTAACATCTGTAGCTCCGGTATATGCCAGCTTCACTATATCCATTGCCTTGGCGTATGCGGTCTGATCCAGTGCAGCGGTACTGATCTCTGTTTTTCCATAAAGTGCTGCCACCATGTTATATTCTGCAATTGCTCTGATCAGATCATCGTTTGCCGTATCATATGCGGTCTTGGCTGTATCATATGCAGCATCCGCATCTGCTGCGGCTTTCTGTACCTGTGCCACTGCATCCTTTACTTCCTGTGTCGGACTGGTGGAATCAACTGCAAGTGCCGCTGCAAGCTCACTTGCTGCCACGCCTGCTGCATTGGTGCAGACTTTTGCCGCACTGGATGCCACGCCTGCTGCTGAAACTGCTTCTGAAGCTGCATCAACTGCAGCGCTGCCTGCATCAGACATCGCTGCGCCGGCCTTCGTCACGCCTGTATTATATGCTGAAGCTGCTGATGCTGCACTGTTTGCTTCTGCTGTGGTATCCACTGAATCCGGAAGTGCTGCTACCGCTGAAGACGCACCCGCTGCCGCTGAAGCTGCGCTGTCAGCCGCATTACTGGCATCTGTCACCGCACTTTCTGCTGCGGCATCTGTATACGCCGGTACTGTCCCCGCAGGCACACTCTGTGCCGCTACCGCCGCGACAGGTGCGCTCAGTGTCGAAGCAGTATTCTCTCCGGATCCTTCTCCCGACTGATTGCTTCCTGCACTTTCCTGACCTTCTCCGGATGTCGTACTGCCTGATGTTCCGCCTGCTGTATCACCTGATCCCGACTGAGACTCTGCGGTTCCTTCCGTGGCAACCGGTGCCGCCTCCTGTGCCAAGGCGGTCATAGGCGAGCTTAACGTAAGCATTCCGATCATTGCCGCAATAATTGCTCTCCGTACTACCATACTTCCTGTATTTCTTCTCAATTCAGATCACTCCCTTCATAAAAAAACTCACATTCAATATAAGGAACAGCATCCTTTTCAGGATGCACTGCTGTCGCTTTCCTTTTCTTCCTGTGAACCCATTGCACTGTCAATCAGTTTCATCAGTTCCAGTGCACTCCGAAAATATTCTTTTCTGTTTTCTTCCGCC
>CAYMBY010000023.1:0-1121 GCA_964388815.1 uncultured Butyrivibrio sp.
CAGTGCCGCAGCAAACGCAATAAGTATTCCACCTGGGGAGTACGTTCGCAAGAATGAAACTCAAAGGAATTGACGGGGACCCGCACAAGCGGTGGAGCATGTGGTTTAATTCGAAGCAACGCGAAGAACCTTACCAGATCTTGAGATCCGGATGAATGTCGGGCAATGCCGACAGCCCTTCGGGGCATCCGAGACAGGTGGTGCATGGTTGTCGTCAGCTCGTGTCGTGAGATGTTGGGTTAAGTCCCGCAACGAGCGCAACCCTTGTCCATAGTAGCCAGCAGTAAGATGGGCACTCTATGGAGACTGCCAGGGATAACCTGGAGGAAGGTGGGGATGACGTCAAATCATCATGCCCCTTATGATCTGGGCCACACACGTGCTACAATGTCGTAAACAAAGGGAAGCAACCCCGCGAGGGTGAGCAAATCCCAAAAATAACGACCCAGTTCGGACTGCAGGCTGCAACCCGCCTGCACGAAGCTGGAATCGCTAGTAATCGCAGATCAGAATGCTGCGGTGAATACGTTCCCGGGTCTTGTACACACCGCCCGTCACACCATGGGAGTCGGAAATGCCCGAAGTCAGTGACCCAACCGTAAGGAGGGAGCTGCCGAAGGCAGGTCAGATAACTGGGGTGAAGTCGTAACAAGGTAGCCGTATCAGAAGGTGCGGCTGGATCACCTCCTTTCTAAGGAAAGAAAAGCGGAAGAAGTAGGGGATTGCATTACTGTTTAGATGTCAAAGGGCATCAGAGAATTTCTGGTGGTGATGCGTTCCGGGGAGACACCCGTTCCCATCCCGAACACGACGGTTAAGACCGGAGCGGCCGAAAGTACTATACTGGTAACGGTATGGGAGGATAGGTGGCCGCCAGATTTAAAAAAAGAATAAACGCTTTAACAGCGATGAGAGATCAAAAGAGATTTTGATTTCTGATGACTGTTAAAACAGTCAAAAAGCTTAAACGCTTTGTTTGCACCTTGAAAACCGAATACTGACTAGATTTTATATCAGATAACTACGATATAAGACATCGAAAATATCCAGAAACAAACTTCTTAAAAGAAGAAAGAAATAAATGTGATTTATTGCTGATCGCTCAGCAGTAAAGAACACCA
>CAYMBY010000024.1:0-12937 GCA_964388815.1 uncultured Butyrivibrio sp.
CCATGACAATATAATCTTTGGCATCTGAATTGACCTTGCGGTTGGAATCCTGCACATTGCTGAATTTGTCTGTCGGGAGCATCACACCGGACACCATTGCAAACGGTGTATAGATTTCTTCAGCCTTGCCATTGATATCAACTGTTTTTTTATCATTATTGGTGTAATCAAAGCGGATCGTTACCTTCCCGCTTTTTCCGGCAAGATCCTCAGGCTTGATATCCTTGCCGTCCAGTTTATAGCTGACCTTGACGTTTACCGGCAGCTGCTGGCTGCTTGTTCCCTGATAGTAGATATCATTGCCGTCTGCGTTCCAGGTAATCGTTCCGTCACTGTTTTTGACAAAGTCCTCATTGCCCTTTACGTTGGTAACATCCTGCAGGGTGGTCTCATCCTTGATGGTCTTGCTGCCGTCCTCATTCTTGAGCCAGTCGCTGACAGTCACCTTATCCTGTGCACCTGTGGCATCCCCTGCCACATAAACCGTTTCCTCTTTATCTGTATCATTACTGCTGTTTCCGAATGTTCCCTTGCTCATAGTACTCTGCAGCGTGTCGCTCTCGCTCTTCTGTGAAGCTGTTTCCTGTGAAGATGCTTCTGCAGATACAGCTGATGTGGATGTATTACTGCCTGTTGCCGTTCCGCATGCCATTGTAGTGAATGCCAGTACACAGGCGATTGCAACTGCTCTTGATCTGATCAGATATTTCTTATACATAACATTTCTCCTCCTGAATCTTTTTCTGGAAAAAAATATTTCAACCTGCCTTCTGTACCAGTTTCTGCTGATGTTTCTTTTCTTTTCTCTCTCTGTCTGCCTGCCTTGCATTTGCAAATCCGAATGTCGTACGACAGATCAGCGGATCACAGATCATATACATTGCCGGTAATACAAGGATTACCACGCACATACTGATCAGCGCACCTCTGGCCATCAGATTGCACAGAGAACCGATCATATCGATACTGGAGATCATTCCAACGCCGAAGGTCGCTGCAAAGAAGCTGAGCGCACTGACGATAATAGACTTCATGCTGGTGGAAAGCGCAATCTCCGTTGACTCTCTCTTGCTGTGTCCGTCATTTCTCTCTCTGCAGTATCTCGTTGTCATCAGAATTGCGTAATCAACCGTAGATCCCAGCTGAATTGTACCGATGACAACTGATGCAATAAACGGAATTACCGACCCCGTATAATACGGAATACCCATGTTGATGAAAATGGCGAATTCGATGACTGAAACCAGCACAAACGGCAGGGAGAAAGATTTCAGTACCACGAGGATAATGGCAAATACCGCCGCAATGGATACCCAGTTCACGACCTGGAAATCCTTGTTGGTAATGGTAATCAGATCTTTCGTACAAGGTGCTTCTCCGACCACCATGGAATTCTTATCAAAACGCTTGACGATTTTATTTACTTCTGTAATCTGTGCATTGATCTGATCCGATGCCACCTTATATTTTGATGTGATAAGCATCAGTTTGTGATTATCACTTTCGAGTACGTCTTTTGTATCATCCGGCAGCATATCCTTTGGTACCGAAGAACCGACGACGGACTGCAGTCCCAGCACAGAATCCACACCATCCACTTTTTTCAGCTGCGTGATCATCTGATCAATCGTATTATCATCAAGTGAAGAATCCATCAGGATCATATATGTGGTGTTCGTCTCAAAATGCTTATCCAGCTCTGTATTGGCCTGAATACTCGGCAGCGATGACGGCAGCGTCTTGGACAGATCATAATAAACCTTTGTATGGTTATTGCCGTATATTGCAAACGGAAGCAGACACAGGAAAATCACGCCGAACATAATATAATGTCTTGCAATCCACTTCGGAATCCTGTTGAATTCACGCATGAGCGGCTTATGTCTGGATTTTTCAAGAATATTATCAAATACCAGGATCATACTCGGAAGAATCGTGACGCAGGAGAGCACGCCGAAGAGAACACCCTTTGACATGACAATACCAAGGTCAAGCCCGATTCTGAAGCTCATGAAGCACAGGGCTACGAAACCTGCGATTGTCGTTACCGAGCTTCCGATAATGGACTGGAAGGTTGCCGTAATGGCATGCGCCATTGCCAGCTTTTTATCATCCGGTTCCTTCGTCAGTTCCTCCTGATAGCTGTGCCAGAGGAAAATGGAATAGTCCATCGTCACACCCAGCTGCAGTACCGCACTCAGCGACTGCGTAATAAAGGAAATCTGCCCCAGGAAAATATTGGTGCCCATATTGTACATGATGGCAAATCCGATACTCAGCAGGAAGAAAATCGGAATCAGGTAGGCATCCATGGTGAGTGACAGTACGATCGTGGCAAGAACGACTGCAATCAGTACATAGATCGGTGTCTCTTTTTCCGCTAGATTCTTGGTATCCGTTACTACTGCTGACATTCCGCTTAAGAAACACTGTTTGTTGGAAATCGAACGGATCTGCGAAATGGCATTCATGGTTCCGTCTGACGATGTTGTTTCATCAAAAACAATGAACATCATCGTGGCATCCCCGTTATTGAATGCATCATAAAGCTTATCCGGCAGCATATCCATAGGAACGGATATGTCCATAAAGCTGTCGTACCATACTACCTTTTTTACATGCGGTACGGCCTCAATCTTTTTCTTCAGACTGGCTGTGTCCTTCTCATTCATTCCCTCTACAACAAAAAGAGAATAAGCCCCGGTTCCGAATTCGTCCTCAAGAATATCCTGCCCTTTCATTGTCTCGATGTTGGTGGGCAGATACGACAGAATATCGTAGTTTACCCGCGTGCCTATATACCCCAATATAGACGGAAACAACAATACAATGCCGGCAATGAGGATAACGAACCGCATTTTTACAATGCCTCTGGATATCTTTTCCATTACTTCTCTCCTCAAAAAATAGTTTATGACCGCTGGTCATTTTCAACACTATATGGTATACTTCAAAAATGACCGATGGTCAATATTATTTTCAAAAGTTTATTTTTTCTTTATAAATGACTTTTAAGTATGTTACAATTGAAAGCAGACGTAATGGAGGTTATGTGCATTTATGGGAAAACTGGATATTAATAAACGTTTAAAAATGGATTCTCTTCTGAATACTTCTTTTGAACTTTTCACTTCCAAGGGAATCAATAAAACATCCATTTCCGATATTGTGGAAAAAGCAGGTGTGGCCAAAGGGACCTTCTATCTCTATTTCAAGGACAAATACGATATCCGCAACCGTCTGATTGCGCATAAATCGAGCCAGCTGTTTGCCCGCGCCTACGCATGCCTTCAGGTATCCGGTCTTACCGGCATTGAAGATAAGCTTCTGTTCATCGTGGATCATATTCTGGACGAACTGAATGAAAACAAAGCACTCCTGACTTTTATCTACAAGGACCTGAGCTGGGGCGTATTCAAAAAAGCCCTTACCAGTGCCCCGGTAACGGATGATGTGGATTTCCGTCAGATCTATCAGAATATGCTGGACGAATCAGAACGGAAATTTGACAATCCGGAAGTCATGCTCTTTCTGATCATTGAACTGATCAGTTCCACCGGATACAGTGCCATTCTATACAATGATCCTGTTTCTCTCGCAGACTTAAAGCCCTATCTGTACAAAACCATCCGGGGCATTATGGCTGATCACACACTTCCTGCAGATTCCTGAGTATTTTTGCAAAACGAATTGACAGTATCATAAGATCGTGCTATGTTGAACATATGAACAGTTATTCATATGTTCATTTGTTTTTATCAAACTGTTTTTTTCACTTAAGGAGGTACTGACCTATGGCAATCAGTGACGTTGACTGCTGTGATGCATATGAGCTCCATCCTGACCGGATCAGCCTGGTCAATGCAGGCATGCCCGATGAAGATAAGCTGTATGATCTGGCTGAACTCTTCAAGGTATTTGGAGATTCCACCAGAATCCGCATCCTGTATGCACTTTTTGAATCGGATATCTGTGTCTGCGATCTTGCAGAAACACTGCAGATGACACAGTCCGCAGTCTCTCATCAGCTGAAGATTCTGAAACAGTCAAAGCTTGTCAGCAGCCGCAGAGAAGGCAAATCCGTTTTCTATTTTCTTGCAGATGATCATGTACGGACCATGATCAATCAGGGACTTGAGCACGTATCCGAATAAAATATGCAGAAAGGCATACAATAATGAAAAAGAAATTCAAATGTGAAGTTGACTGTGCTGCCTGTGCAGCAAAAATGGAAGATGCAATCAGAAAAATCCCGGGCGTAAGCGATGTCTCATTAAATTTCATGATGCAGAAGCTCACGATTGAAGCGCCCGATGATCAGTTCGACAGTATTGTCGCTCAGGCGGTCAAAGCCTGTCATAAGGTTGAACCGGATTCTACAATTGAACTGTAAACTCACGTATCTGAAAGGCATACAGGTATTGATTTATGACAAAAAAACAGATCAAAACCAGAAACAGAATTATTCTTGTACTGATCCTGTTCTTCCTTCTGCTGATTGCAGACAGGACAGGATTTCTTGAAAGGCTTGCCCTGCCGGCTGCAGTGATCTTTATCCTGTACCTGATTCCCTATCTGCTGATCGGCTATGACATTATCCTGAAAGCAGCCAGAAACATCAGAAACGGTCAGGTTTTCGATGAAAATTTTCTGATGATGATTGCGACTTTTGCCGCATTCGGTATCCGTCAGTATTCAGAAGCACTTGCCGTTATGCTCTTTTACCAGATCGGTGAACTCTTCCAGAGCTACGCCGTCGGCAAATCCCGCCAGTCCATTACAGAAATGATGAGTATCGCTCCGGAATATGCAAATCTTGAAAAAGACGGACAGATCGAGAAGGTAGATCCTGATGAAGTCACTGTAGGCAGCATCATCGTCATCCGTCCCGGTGAAAAGATTCCGCTGGACGGTGTGGTCACTGAAGGTGAATCCTTTATTGATACTGCAGCGCTCACCGGAGAATCCGTTCCGCGTAAGGCCAGAACCGGTGACAATGTCATCAGCGGCTGTGTCAACGGAGACGGTACGCTCAAGGTACGTGTGGCAAAGGCCTATGAGGATTCCACTGTTGCCAAGATTCTGGAACTGGTGGAGAACGCCAGCAGTAAGAAAGCAAGACTTGAAAACTTCATCACACGCTTTGCCAGATACTATACCCCGGTGGTCACGATCGGTGCTGCAGTTCTTGCCTTCCTGCCTCCCCTTCTTCTGGGCGGCGGATTTGCAACATGGATACAGAGAGCCTGCATTTTCCTGATTGTCTCCTGCCCCTGTGCACTTGTCATCTCCGTTCCGCTTGGCTTCTTCGGCGGAATCGGTGCTGCTTCCCGGATCGGTGTTCTGGTAAAAGGAAGCAACTTCCTCGAGGCTATTGCCGAGGTTTCCACAATTGTCTTTGATAAAACAGGTACACTGACCAAAGGTGAATTTAAAGTTTCTAAAGTTCTGCCGCAGGCCGGTTCCGGTTTTACTGAGGGTGAGCTGCTGGAAATCGCTGCACACGGCGAAGGATACTCTACACATCCGATTGCCGCTTCCATTCAGGCAGCCTATGCGCAGCCGCTGAAACTGGACCGCGTTTCAGATACTTCCGAAGTTGCAGGCCACGGAATTCATGAGAAATTCGACGGTCTGGATCTGCTTCTGGGCAACGCCGCTCTGATGGAACAGGAGCACATTTCCTATACGTCCTGCGCCGAAGCCGGAACTGTCATTTATATTGCATATGATCACCGTTTCATCGGCTGCATCGTAATCTCCGACACAGTAAAAGACGGTGCTAAAGAGGCCATTCACCGGATGAAGCAGGTCGGCATTCAGAAGACCGTCATGTTAACCGGTGACCGCAAAGAAGCCGCTGATGCCGTTGCTGCAGAGCTTGGCATCGATGAAGTACATTCAGAGCTTCTGCCTGCAGATAAAGTAAACGAAGTGGAAAAGCTTCTTGGAAAGTCCGGAAAGAATGCCCGGGTAGCCTTTGTCGGTGACGGTATCAATGATGCGCCGGTTCTGATGCGTGCAGATGTCGGCATTGCCATGGGCAGTCTTGGAAGTGACGCTGCCATTGAAGCCGCTGATATTGTACTGATGGATGATGATATCCGTAAAATTGCCGGAATTGTGAAGATCTCCCGCAAGACACTGCACATCGTACGTGAAAATATTATCTTTGCCCTCGCTGTAAAGGTAATCGTTCTGGTGCTTGGTGCACTCGGCATGGCTACCATGTGGGAAGCCGTCTTCGCAGACGTCGGCGTATCTGTCATCGCCATCATCAATTCCATGCGGGCACTCAGAACAAAGGGAATCTAAGGGCATGCGCCCGATCCGCTCATAACAAAAAGGACATCCATTTGCAGATGAATCTGCATGGATGTCCTCTTTATTGGCTGTTTATGTGTAAGCTTTAAGCCCGGCGCATCTCGGCTCCGCTGCTTCGCAGCTTCGTCTCGATGATCGGGCATGCGCCCGATCCGTATAACCAAAGAAAGACACCCATCTGCAGATAAATCTGCGTGGGTGTCTTCTTTGGTTATACGCGCCTGGCTTAAAGCTTACGCAGGTGCCAGATGTCGTTGTTGTATGCTTCGATGGTTCTGTCGCTGGAGAAGTAGCCGGCCTTTGCGATATTTGTGAGCATCATTCTCTTCCACTTGTCACGATTCTCATAATCTGCAAAGATTCTGTCTTTCTCTGCGATGTAGCTTTCAAGATCAATCAGGGTCATGAACCAGTCTTTATTCAGCAGCTCCTTATAAAGACGTTCCAGATTCTCCTTATGTCCCACCTTCATGCACTGTTTTCCAATGATGAAATCGACAGCTTCCTTGATTACAGGGCTCTTGTCATAATAATCCTTTGATACATAATCTGCCTTTTTATAATGTGCAATGACTTCATCTGCACTGAT
This sequence comes from uncultured Butyrivibrio sp., assembly GCA_964388815.1. Classification (GTDB taxonomy): domain Bacteria; phylum Bacillota; class Clostridia; order Lachnospirales; family Lachnospiraceae; genus Butyrivibrio. Next base: position 6,914 of record CAYMBY010000024.1, read on the forward strand.
ACCGAAAATGTAGATGTTATCTGCTCCGACGAGGGAATGGATCTCCACATTTGCACCATCATCTGTTCCGAGTGTTACTGCACCGTTAAGCATGAACTTCATGTTACTGGTTCCTGATGCTTCCTTGGAAGCAAGGGAAATCTGCTCAGACACATCACATGCCGGAATCAGGCGTTCTGCATAGCTGACATTATAGTTTTCCACCATAATGACTTTCATGTAAGGGCTCACATCCGGATCATTATTCACGATTTCCTGCAGAACCAGAATCAGATGAATGATATCCTGCGCAATTACATATGCCGGTGCTGCCTTGGCGCCGAAGATAAAGGTCAGCGGACGTCCGGGCTTCTTGCCGTTCTTGATTTCCAGATACTTGTGAATAATATACAGTGCATTCATCTGCTGACGCTTGTACTCATGCAGACGCTTTACCTGGATATCAAAGATGGAATCAGGGTCTACTGTCACATTCTCATGCTTCTGCAGATACGCCGCAAGATCCTTCTTTTTGTTCATCTTGATTTCTTCAAGGCGACTCAAAAATGCCTCGTCATCAATATGCCCCAGAAGTTCTTCCAGTCTGTTCGCATCCTTCTTGTATCCGTCTCCGATTGTTCCGGAAATCAGATCTGCCAGCGGATGATTGCAGGACAGCAGCCATCTGCGGAAGGTAATTCCGTTGGTCTTGTTATTGAACTTTTCCGGATAGATCTCATAGAAGTCCTTCAGCTCTGACTTTTCAAGGATCTCTGTATGAATGGCTGCAACACCATTGATGGAATATCCGTAATGAATATCGATAAATGCCATATGTACGCGCTTATCCTTATCGATAATCTGCACTTTCGGATTCTTGTACTTTGCACGTACTCTTCTGTCAAGCTCTTTAATATACGGTACCAGCTGAGGAACCACCTTCTCCATATATTTCAGCGGCCATGTCTCAAGCGCCTCTGCCAGAATGGTGTGATTGGTATATGCGCAGGTCTTGCTGACAACGTCAATGGCATCATCCATGGAAAATGCCTTGTCCTCTACCAGAATACGGATCAGTTCCGGAATAATCATGGTCGGGTGCGTATCATTGATCTGAATTGCTGCATGCTCGTAGAGTTTGCGAAGATCGTACTGACGCTCTTTCATCTCATGCAGAATCAGCTGCGCTGCATTGCTGACCAGGAAGTACTCCTGATAGATACGCAGCAGATTTCCTGCTTCATCAGAATCATCCGGATAAAGAAACAGCGTCAGATTCTTTTCAATTTCTTCCTTATCAAAAGAAATTCCTTTTTTCACAAGGCTCTCATCTACGGTCTCAATATCAAAAAGACGAAGCTTGTTTACGCCGTTATCATATCCGGCAACATTCATATTGTAAAGGCGGGACGTCACTTTGCGATCGCCAAAGCATACATCAAAGGTCGTATCCGTCTTCTCCAGCCAGGATTCCGTCTCCTGCCAGGCATCCTTCTCCGCTGTCTGCAGATGATCCTTGAATACCTGTTTAAACAGTCCGAAATGATAATTCAGACCGATTCCTTCACCGGGAAGTCCAAGTGTTGCAATGGAATCCAGGAAGCATGCTGCAAGTCTTCCAAGACCGCCGTTACCAAGAGACGGTTCCGGCTCTGCTTCTTCGATATCTGCAAGGTTCTTGCCGTTCTTCTTAAGAATCTCGTTTACCTTATCATATACACGAAGATTGATCAGGTTATTGGACAGAAGCTTACCGATCAGGAACTCCATGGAAATATAATAGATCTTCTTCTCTCCTACAATCGGTTCTGCCACATTCAGAAGTTCATTTGTAATGTCCAGAAGAACATAATAGGTTTCTTTATCTGAACACTCCTTCAGACTCTTCCCGAATTTCTTCTGTGCTCTTTCCTGAATCTGCTCTTCCAGATTCAGAACCAGAATATCCCTCTGCATATTGGTATGTGTTGACATTTCTTATCCTCCTTATACGTTCATTCCACCATATATCTGCTGTTATGCGCTGTTAAAGATGCGTTTTGGAAAACGTTTTCTTTTCTCTGTCAATTACCATATCACAAGAAAACGTTTTCCGCAAGCATTTTATTCCAGAAAATCATATTCTTTTTTTACATGCCTCTGACGCCCCGAATATGGGCGATTCAGACATTATCAGCAAATAATGTCCTCATACTTCATTCTGACAAGTTCGTGTGGCAGAATCACCTTTCTGCCGCTTTCTCCGTCCATCAGACGGCCGATCTCCAGAACTGCTTCTTCTGACACATGGGCAAAGTTCTGCCGGACTGTATTCATCTGCTTCCCGACATACCCCATCAGAATGATCCCGTCAAATCCGCAGACCGGACGGAAAATGTCCATCTCCGTCAGTGCCTTCATGGCCCCGATTGCCATCAGATCTGAAGCGCACACAACCACATCCTTGTTTCTGGCATAGCGCATTGTGATTTCACGTGCCTTCAGTTCCGAAAATTCTCCGCTTCTGACCAGCATCTTCAGCTTCATATCCTGTGCAAGACGCTTCATTCCATCCAGCCGCTGCTCTGTTACATAGCCATCCGCTGTTCCTGCAATGTACAGCACCCGTTTACAGGTATTTTCCACAATGGTCTTTCTGGCAACATCGTACTGCGCCTTTTCGTGATCAATACTGACACAGCTCGTCGTCTCATTCACCACCGGCGCATCGATAACGACAATCCTGAAATTTCCGCTTCTGATCAGCTGATGCAGTACCTTATCCTTCGTAGACATTCCGTAGATCACAATTCCGCGGATACTCTGCGAAACGAAATAACTGGTCATTTCCTCCAGCGACATATTTTCGATCATGGAAAAAAAGATGGTGATCACATCCAGCTGCATCTCCTGTGCCTTTCTGATCGCACCGGAAATGTACTGCATATCGATTTCATCAATTGCCTGTGTCTGCGTATTGAGTTTGAGAAGCAGTGCCACACGACCTGAATTCTTGGAAGAGAGCGTTGCTGCAACGGCATTCGGCACAAAACCCAGCCGCTCCACCACTTCGCTGACTTTTCGTCTTGTTTCTTCACTGACATTCGGATAATTGTTCAATACCTTTGAAACTGTTGATATAGCCACTCCGGCTTCTCTGGCAACATCTTTAATCGAAACCATCTTCTGTACTCCGTTTCTGATGGAAAAAATCTGGAAATCGTTTTCCTGATAGTAATAATATATCGCAGCACACCCTGTTTGTCCATCATGAATACACAGGCACACAGAAAAAGGCGCTTTCCATAATGGAAAGCGCCGCTGGTCACATATCTGTCATACCTGTATATCAAGTGCCGAACCTGTCTGCGTACCTGTATATGTTGCTCCTTTTGTATATGTACTCTGTGAAGTGCCGCCGGATGCCGCAAGGCCTGCTATCTTGTCTGCCCTGTTCCCGATCTCTGCAATATAGGAATCTGCATAGGATGTAGATGCATCATCCGCTGCAAACAACGTGTTGATCCTGCTGTCATCTGCATTTTTGAACACATTCTTATCAAAAGAAAGTGTCTTGTCACTTCCAATCGTAATACCCACTTCTGACAGCGCCGAAGATCTGCTGTCTGTTGTTCCTGTCATCCATGTTGTATTACGGACAACTGAAGTAATATTACTTCCGCTTCCTGCAGTAACTGTCTTGTTATAGGCATCCACAAATTTCTGAACCGCTGTTGCGGCTTCATCCATGTCAGATGTTTCAAGCTTCTCAATATCAGAAACTGAAGCTGACAGATTCTTTGCCGCTGCTGCGGTATCCGTCGCAGCTGTTGATGCTGTAGTGCCTGTCGCAGCAGTTACTGCACTGTCTTTGTATGTGGACAGCAGCTTATCAAGACTGCTGTTTTTCTCATACGAAGTCAGTGTACGTGCTGTACCTGTCGTTGCTGATGTCGTACCCGAAGTGCTGTTGCTGCTGACCTTACTGGCCGCATTTTCCTTTGCGTAAGTCGCCTTTACAATCTTTCCATAGCTTCCATTCTTGATCGACTTGTAATCTGCAAGCGAATAGTTTCCCAGAAAGCTGCTCTGGGAACTGCTGAGACTTCCAAATATACTGCTCGCCATGGATGCTCTTGAATTGATGGATGACTGCGCACTGAATGACAGATACGATGAACTGATCGTACTCATCACCATCACCTCCCTGTGATTATTGGCAGTATTCCTGACCCATTTCTGATTCAGTTACATTTTATCACAATTTCGTTATTTTTTCAACCTTACATACGAACTGTGAAAAACCTGCCGGATATATGGTCCAATGTCATAGCGCTCTGCTGAATTGTGGTTGATTTTCCGAATGTGAAATAGTAATATAATGAGGTGCTTACGGCTATGGCGGAACTGGCAGACGCGCAGGATTTAGGTTCCTGTCCGAAAGGGTATGGGTTCAAGTCCCACTAGCCGTATCAGATCAGGGATTCATCAGATGATACTTTCTGATGAGTCCTTTTTTCATGGAATGCTTATGTCAGCATCAGATCTTTTCTCCTGAGCAGAAAATCTATTTCGCCTTTGTACGTCTTGCCGGCAAATACTGTATAATTTCTTGAAATCAGCTCATTATAAATGACATTTTCAAGGAAAAATGTATCTTCAAAATTGATTGTATTGGTATTGATGGTTCTGAACCCACAGTCAACGGCATACTGTTTTTCCTTGTTGGACAGCGCTGTCTTTCCGGTGATATTATATCTGCCGACTCCGTGGAGCAGATATGCCTTCTTCATCTTCTCCAGGTAGGTATATATCGTTCGTCTGGAAACTTTTTTATTTCCCTTTTCATAACCTGCAGGAATGTTATCAATAGAAAGTTCCTTACCTGCGTTCGCCAGTATATAGAGTGAAATGTCTGTAAAGGCTTTCCTGTCAATGCTACAGCTTTTTCCTGTGATATCCTTCTTAACAATACTCTCATACACACTGAGCAGGTACCTTCGTATTGATGCTTCATCCTGAAAATCAAATCTCAAAGGGAATCCACCCCACTTCAGGTAATCTGTAAACATATCCTCAGAAAACGGACGATGATTCAGTTCAAAATACTCCTTCATCTCATAAAAGGAAAAAGGCAGCACCTCAAACTCAACCGTCCGCCCCGTCAGCAACGTAGCAAGTTCTCCGGACATAAGTGTTGAATTACTTCCCGTAACGAAAACAGACACATTAAGTGAAGCACGGAATGAAGCAAGTGCCTTCTCAAACTGCTCTACATGCTGTATTTCATCCAGAAAAAGATAGTATTTCTCATCATCTGTCATTCTGGACTTTATTTCCTTATTCAAATCACTGGCATTGACTATGTATTCATAATCCAGATCTTCAAGGTTCAGATATATAATATGGTCTTATCTGTTCCAGATAAGCCTCTCTTATCAGTTTCATGCATTTTATCCCCTTATATATTTCACGTTATAAGCCGTTTTATATTTTTGTGCAAATTAAGCTTTGAACTTCGACAACCCGTCTTTTGCTTTTTTCATGTCTGTTTACCAGACTACTTTCTGCATACGAACACTCCATATTCTTTGGGGATTGTAAGAATACCATTTATCATCTGGCCTTCAAACGTTCTGTACATATCCTTTCGTGTAATCTTCTCACCAAGACCGGTCAATGAGGTAAGGGAATAAACATAATCACACAGGTCATCAATGTCTGTTACTTACCAGGATACAGTCACCTGGCTGAATGGTGTAATAGGACGATATCATCTTGCCAAAGGACTCTTTATTGACAGAATACTTCGCATGCATGTTAATTCTCATATTCAGCTTATCGGATGTCTGATACTGGTCCCTGGTTGCGTTTACAATATCCAGTGCGGTCTGGTTCCATGTTGATTCAGTCATAAGTGTTCCCCCACTTGCACAATTACAGCAATATTTCGACAGCTCAAATCTGAGCAGTCGACCCATCATTCCTGATGAATCAATACTTTTGACATTGTACCGTCACCATTATCTTTATATCCATGCGCAGGATAAAAAGAATATGACTCCA
>CAYMBY010000025.1:0-8512 GCA_964388815.1 uncultured Butyrivibrio sp.
CAACCTTTTTATAAAGTAACAATGTTAACTGTATAGCGGGAATCGGAAGAGGAGAACCCTCAAGATGTCCTTACCGATATACATTAAAAATGATATGTTATGAACTATTTATTAGCCCATAAACATATCATACGAGGAGAACAACTATGAAAAAAGACTGGATGAAAGACAGGAAAACGAACTGCTGAAAATTGAACATAACGGATTCTGGATTCTTTTCTGGGGAATCACGGCAGTGATAATCGTCAGAAGCCTGACGGGAAGCGATACAGTTGCCTGTAATGTTATGGAAGCAGTTTTCTTTGTTACAGCGGCATTCATGCTCTTTGAACAGTGCAGGAAGGGAATCTGGGACAGACATCTGCGTCCGACGCGGGGAACCAACCTTCTGATCTCGCTTGTGGCGTCGGTGATTGCTACAGCACTGGTTGCGGTCAGGATTGCAGAGAATATGACAGCTGCCGGTAAAACGCCGACAGAATATCCGATCTGTTTTATTCTGCTGGCTGTTTCTTTTGCTTTTATCTTTGCACTTTGCCTCATCACATTAACGGTACTTGCTAAATTGACAGAAAAGCGTCTGAAATCGCTTGAAAAAGAACCGGATCAGGAGAAATAATTTTGAAGAATAAAATAACGGTAATCTGTGCAGTGATGGTAACAGGGCTGATGATACTTGTGGCGTTAATGTCTGCCTTGCATATACAGGATAAAGTGAAGACTGTTTCCGGAAAGAATGAATCTTCGGAACCGGAAAGCGCAGTAACTTCAGAGCTGGTGACGGAAAAACTCAGAGAACGCTATGATAATTCGGTGAAATATGTCGGCAGAGATACGCAGGGTGATTTTATTCTGAAAGCGGAATATCAGAAACCGGAGGCAGGCAGCTTTGTGTTCCTTGTCAAAGGTGATAATGCATATACAGACAATTATGATGATATGCTATATCAGAAACTGACAGATACTTTTAAAAAGAAACAGACGGATTTTGGGCTTACGGAATGGAAAAATGAAGAGAAACTGAACTTTGATACCCCGGTTCTGACTTTTAAATGTTATGATCGATCCAATATGACAGAAGCAGTAACTGAGATTGCAGATCTGTATGATTATCTGATGCAGAATGAGACGCTGAGTCAAATGAAAGATAAACTTCCGGACTGGTACCTGTACGTTGGAGCGTCAGGAAAACCGAAGTGCATTTCACCGGCGGTACTGATGAAGCAATACGACAGAACAGGATATACTGATGTTGTCTATACGATCATGGATCAGACATTTTCTGGAGAAAGCGTATCTGAGGGCAGTTCAGATGAGGCATCAACGGAGAGTCCGGCGATGTTCACGACAGAAGAACTGAAAGCATTATGGGATGGAATGTGCAAGGATACAGACCTTTCCTGCAAGTCAGAAAACGGGAAGGAATACCGCATGATCAATACGGATGCGGCATGCGGAAGCAGGGCATATACTCTGATTGTATCTGATAATCATGGTAAAAATGTGCAGCTGGTAAATGCCAATCCGACGAATGAAATGCTTGGGACGATGAAATGCTTTCAGATGTTTGATGACGGAACCGGATATATCTCGGAAATATGGAATGGGGGAAGTGATGGCGAACTGCTGCGTACAGAAGATGGCGGAAAAAGCTTTACCCTTTCTGATCTTCCCTCTCCGAAGGCAAAGCTGCCGGACGGGACATATTACAATCCGTTTGCTGTGCCGCAGATGCCGGAAAAACACGGAGATGAACTGACACTGATTGTAAAACAGTCGGAAGATTCCGGAGATTACAAAGGCGGCAGAGTAGCAGGGCAGTATACTTCTGATGATAACGGGAAAACATGGAAATATGCCGGTGAGATAGAAAAGTGAGGTGTACCAGTGGCAGAACGGGAAATACAGGGTGTGATTTTTGATATGGACGGGCTTCTTGTGGATACAGAGAAGCTGTATAACAGATTCTGGAGAGAAGCGGCACATGACTTCGGGTATGAAATGACGTATGCGGATGCACTTTCCATTCGCAGCCTGACACCTGCATATGCAGCAGAACTGCTGAAAAAACGTTTTGACAGTGCATTCCCCTATGATGCGATCAAGGAGCACCGGCGTGTGATCATGCAGGAGTACATTGACCGGGAAGGCGTGGAGCCGAAGAAAGGTGCGGCACAGCTTTTGAAATATCTGAAAGATCATGACTACAGAACCGCACTGGCAACGGCCAGTCCGCTTCGCCGTGCAAAGCGTTATCTGGACAGCATCGGTATCTGGGAATACTTTGATGTGAAGGTCGGAGGCGAAGAGGTGCATCTGGGGAAGCCGGAACCGGAAATTTATCTGACAGCGGCCCGCAAACTTGGCCTTAATCCGGAGCAGTGCATTGCACTGGAAGATTCGCCAAATGGAATTATGTCAGCTTCGGGAGCAGGCTGCAGACCGGTTATGGTGCCGGACCTGGATGAGCCGGATGCGCAGACCGGGAAGCTTCTTTATGCCTGCGTGCCTTCTCTTGAAGAGGTCATTACATTATTGAAAGAATAAGAACCGGTTGAATTCCGGCAAAGCTGTGTTATACTGTATTAGTTCGCATACAAACTAATTTGTTTTGCAAACGTTCAGAAATGGAGATTAATATGCAGAATTCATTACATTTCCAGATGATGATAGCCCAGAATGCCATGTATCACAGAATTCATTATGGAGCAATGAAAACGGGACTTTGCCCCGGGCAGCCTAAAATACTGGAATATCTGTCAGAACATGATGGCTGTCAGCAGTCAGATCTGGTAAGAGACTGTGAACTGACAAAAGCAACAATCGCAGGAATTGTCAGAAGAATGGAACATGCAGGTCTGATCAGAAGGGAAAGCGGGCAGAGTGATGCAAGATGCGTTCAGGTGTTTCTCACGCCAAAAGGAATGTATGCAGTTCAGGATATGGAACAGATTTTTACAGAGGTGGAGGGAAAAGCCCTGGAAGGTGTCAGCTTACAGGATAAGGAGTGCTTTATGAAAGTGCTGCGGAAGATACATATGAATCTGACGGAATATCGGGAAGGGTGAAGACAAATTGAAGAAATACAGTGTTGCAGAATATATCAGAAGATACCTGATTCTTGTGATCGGATTATTTATTATGGCTTTCGGAGTGGCATTATCTACAAAGGCCGAGCTTGGAACATCGCCGGTTTCCTGTGTTCCCTATGTCCTCAGCTGTGCGCTTCCGTATACAATGGGGACGCTTACTGTCGCGATGCATATCGTTTTTATTGTCATACAGATACTTCTGCTGAGGAAGGACTATGAACCGGTACAGCTGCTTCAGCTTCTGGTGGCATTTGTTTTTGGTTATTTTACGGATTTCGCTCTTCAGCTGACCAGTGGAATAAATGCACAGAATTATATCATGCAGTGGGTACTGTGTCTGCTCAGCTGCATACTGATTGCGTTCGGTGTGACGCTGGAAGTCCGGGCAGGTGTTGTCATGCTGGCAGGAGAAGGTACCATGACAGCAATTTCAAAAGTTTTTCATATTGAATTCGGAAAAGTGAAAATCGGATTTGATGTTTTTCAGGTGGCTACCGGGCTTTTACTGTCATTTGTACTGCTTCATGGTCTGCAGGGAATTCGTGAAGGGACAATTGCTGCGGCTGTATTGGTAGGGACAATCGTAAGAATTCTGAACAGGAGATGCAGCGGGGTATACCGGCTGCTCGGCCTTGAAGATACGGCAGAGAAAACAGCAGGTACAGTGCAGGAGAAGCCGCTTATCATAACAATTGCCCGGGAATTCGGGAGCGGAGGGCATGAAGTGGGACAGATGCTGGCTGACAGCATGAATATTCCGCTGTATGACAGAAATATGATTGCAGGGATTGCGGAACGGTCAGGAATGAGACCGGAGACGATTGAGGAGAGAGAACAGAAGCTGAGCAGCCGTTTCCTCCACAGCCTTTACATGCAGAATTATGAATTTGCTCCGGGAGAAAAAGAAGAGCAGCAGAGAATACTTGATGCAGAAAAGGCTGTCATCGGGCAGATAGCTGATCAACAGTCCTGCATTATGATCGGACGGCTTGGATGTTTTTTCCTGAGAGGGAGAAAAAACTGCCTGAATGTCTTCCTGTATGGAGATGAAAAAAGCAGGGTACTGCATTATCAGGAGGAAAGCGGCGAGACACCTGAGAAGGCGGACAGAATGGTACGGAAGCAGGATCTGGAGCGCAGAAATCATTTCCGGTATTTCACCGGCAGAAATATGCATGATGTATCCAATTATGATCTGTGCATCAATACATCAGAATATGATCTGAAAAAGGCAGTACAGCTGATCAGAACAGCAGCTGAAAATTGTGGTTGACCGGAAAGAAAATCTGTAAGAAAATCTCATTAGTCAGGACAGCATTAAAGATCAGAAAAAGATGTGATTGAACTGCGATAACGGAGGATCGGACATATATGAAGATGCAGGATCAGTTTCTTGTACCGGATTATTATCAGAAGTTTGAATGTAAGGGCGGGGCGTGCAGACATTCCTGCTGCGAAGGCTATCAGGTGAATGTGACGATGAAGGAATATTTTGACCTGAAAGCACTGGAATGTTCGGAACCGCTCAGAAGGCATCTGGATGATGCGTTGTGTCTTCACGGATATCCGGATGAAAATAAATATGCACATTTAAGCCACGCCTGGGATGGAAGATGCCGGATGCACGGTCAGGACGGCCTGTGTGAACTGCATGGTGAATGCGGGGCAGATGCACTTCCCTCGGTATGCAGGTATTATCCCAGAAGTCCGCTGACGAAATACAGACCCGAGTGCTCCTGCGCAAATGCCTGCGAAGGGGTGCTGGAAGAACTGTTCAGACATCAGGATAAAATCAGTTTTGAACATCAGGAACTGGAGTTTGATCTTGCAGGGGACAGAACGTGCAGCCAGACAGATACTGCGATCAGAATCTATGCGGCAGTCAGACACCTGATGTTTCTTGAACTTCAGGACAGACGTGTTCCGGTCGGCAGAAGAATTGAACTTGCAAGGCACGATCTGGAGAAACTGCCGCACGGGCATGTTTATGATGCAGAATTTCAAAAAAGGGCAGAGTGGCTCTGCGACCGCGCCGCAATGGTTGAACTGACATCGGAGCAGAATACTACAATGCAGGAACTGTTCATGCTTCCGGCCGGAACACTGTTCATGCTGCTGCGTGAATTCGGGAAGATGTATGATTCCATTGAAAAATATGCAGAGAAGGCGCAGGAGTTTGAAGATACCGCAGGGATTATGGATCAGCTGCAGCTGCAGCAGGCATGGGAACAGGCGGCAGGAAGATTCCCTGAAATTTCACTTTATATGGAACAGATGATGGTCAATCATGTTTTCTATACAGGGTTTCCGTTTGCAGATGAACGTGCAGACTGGGGAGAACATGGCCTTGTGCTGACGGTTACCTATGAACTGCTCAAGGTACTGATTGCAGTGTGCCTTGATGAACAGGCGGACGTGACCATGCTTACAGATCTGTGTGCAGATTATTTCCGCATGACAGAATTTACCGGATTTGCGCACAATGTACTGGTACTCTTAAACCATCAGTCAGATGACAGACCGGATGGAAATGACAGAAATGATCTGTATACAGCAGGATAAAAAAAGACAGCCATTTTCATGGCTGTCTTTTGAATTGAGAAACCTGAATTTTATTTCTCGTACAGAAATTCTTCCGGCAAAGTGACGTGGAAGTCTTTTGCAAGACTTCTGAAGTCGTCAGGGGTAATGGTCTGGCGCTTGACGCCGCCCATGGACATTACCTTGACCAGAATTTCGGCAGATTTTTCAATGGTATGGAACAGGCCGAAGGTCAGGTCGAAATCCTCGCCGGCTGCAAACAGGCCGTGATGAGCCCATACGGCTGCGTCATATTTTTCCATCAGTCTGCTGGTGGCAACGGCAATGTCGCGGCCGCCGGGAACCATCCACGGAACCACACCAAGGCCGTCCGGGAATACGACAGGACATTCTGTAGCCATTTCCCACAGTTCTCTCGTGAAGACTTTGTCTTCAAGCGGCAGAACAAATGTCAGCGCGATCAGGTTGGCCGGATGACCATGATAGATGACGCGGTATTTACCGTTTGTCCGGATCTTCTTCACCTCATGATTCATCAGGTGACTCGGAAGCTCACTGGTCGGGCGTCCGCCGTTTACAAGCCCCCACATGATACGATAGTTTTCACCTTTGTCATCAATTTCGATGATACAGATGGAATCTTCCGGTTTGATCATCACATTTCTGAAATACTTGCCGCTGCCGGTCACGAGGAAAAATTCTCCGGCAAGCTTCGGAACGCTGGTTCCGATCGGCTGCCATTCCTTAGGGGTAAAATAACTTTTTACCGCTTCCGCTTCTTCCGGCTTCATACGATAGGAAAGATTACCGCCATTACGCTCATGCCAGCCCTGCTGAAAACCGTCATCAGCCATTCTCATAAAGCCCTGCATAAACTCGTTATCATAGATTGTACTCATCTTTTATTCTCCATTCTGCCTGCACCGGCAATCTGTTTTTTAAACTCTCTTTGCCAGAACATTCTTTTCATATTTTTCCACTTCGTCGTACCATGCTTCACGGACCGGTACATTTTCGGATTCGCAGTAGTGATCCCAGATGGCGCCGAACGGATAGGATTTCATTTCTTCTGAAAGCATCATCAGCTTTGAAAACTCTTCGTTATCCTGCAGCTGTTTCATCTGCGCATTCGGAAGAAGCAGTGCATAGAGAAGCGCTTTTTCGGCATTGCGAAGACCGACGGTCCAGGCACTGATGCGGTTGATACTGGCGTCAAAGAAATCAAGCCCCAGCTTTACGCGATCCATGGCATCGTTACGGACGATTTCCTTTGCAATCTCTTTTGTCTCATCATCAAAGAGAACCACGTGATCGGAATCCCATCTGACGGGACGGGTCAGGTGCAGTGCGATCTGATCATTGAAAAGCAGCATGGAAGGAATCTTGTCGGAAACGGTTTCTGTCGGGTGATAATGACCATTGTCCATCAGCGGCAGGATACCTTTGTGCGCTGCATAGCTGATCGTGAATTCGGAAGAACCTACGGTGTAGGATTCCATGCCGATACCGAACACTTTGGATTCAAGACATACGAGCACCTTGCTCCTGTCATAAGGCATATCCAGAATCCTGTCCAGACTGTCCTTGAAACGTGCTCTGGGGCCGAGACGGTCGGCGGGAACGTCTTTATAGCCATCGGGAATCCAGATATTCATCAGGCAGGGGGTGCCCAGCTCCGTAGCAAAATATTCGGAGATGCGGATGCAGGCCTGTGTATGACGGATCCAGAAGTCTCTGACATTTTGATCCGGGCTTGAAAGCGTAAGGTTATTTTTTACCATTTTATGAGAAAAAAGTGTGGGATTGAAATCCAGTCCGATATTTCTCTTTTTGGCGAATTCAACCCATTTTGCAAAGTGCTTTGGCAGGAGCGCATCGCGGTCGGCCCATTCACCCGGCTCGAAGATGGCATAGCTGGCATGAAGGTTGACTCTCTTAAGACCGGGTGCAAGAGAGAAGACCTTATCAATATCGTCCATCAGTTCCTGCGGGGTGCGTGCCTTTCCGGGGTAGTTGCCTGTTGTCTGGATACCGCCGGTCAGCGGCCCGTCAGCGTCAAAGCCGTGAACGTCATCGCCCTGCCAGCAGTGCAGAGAAATCGGGAAGGATTTCAGCTTTGCAATGGCACTTTCTGTGTCAACGCCTGCAGCGGCATAAATCTTTTTTGCTTCTTCATAAGCGGTGGATACTGTACTCATATGATTCTCCATTTCTGTGTTTACGACACATTGTGTATGTTTAACAATCTGTGATGACACCATCCGGCGCATAACTTCTGACGCCGAAGCTGTCATAAATGCATTTTCTGGCAGCGGTCAGATTGCTGAAGACACTGTCATGCAGCATCTGCGCCGTCAGGTTGCCGATGGCAGTTGCTTCTCCGGGACCTGCCAGAACGGTTCGCCCGCTCTTGACCGCAGTCAGAGAATTGAGAAACGGGCTTTTGGATCCGCCGCCCACGATACTGATGGTGTCTATCTTTTTACCGGACAGAAGTTCGATTTCATCAGCGGTCCGTGCATAATCACCGGCAAGAGACTGATAGACAACGGAAGAAACTTCACCGGCGGTCTCCGGAACCGGCTGGGAGGTGCGTCTGCAGTAACCACGGATTTCTTCGGTCATATTGTCCGGAGCAAGAAAGCAGCTGTGATCCACTTCCACACGGGAAGGAAAAGAGATGGCTTCATGCGCCATGCGGGTCAGATCCGTCCAGCTGTACCGATCGCCTGTGTCATGGCGGACATTCTGGATCATCCACAGTCCCATGATGTTCCGGAGAAAACGCGTGCGCCGGCCGTAGCCGCCTTCATTCGTGAAATTTGCACGGCGGCCCGTTTCATTGACAATGGCCTTTTCTGTCTCGACGCCCATCAGCG
>CAYMBY010000026.1:0-34002 GCA_964388815.1 uncultured Butyrivibrio sp.
AAGAAGTATAATGAGACTATGATACAGACGTCCAGAATGTGAAAGTAAGGAAAGGAGGATTATGATGTCATCCTTTGACTGGAACGGAAATGGAAAAAAAGACGCTGCTGACAATTTCATAGACTATCATATTATAAATAATTCTTCCGGTAACGAAAATGGCCATCCAGAAGGTCATTCCGGTCAGAAAATAAACAGAACCGCATGGTTTGTTATTCTGATCATTATCATCATTCTGGAAATTGTGTTTCATAATTAGCGCACGATAATATCACTTCAGCTTCATGCCATCCTTAAATGCATTGCCGACCGTCTCTCCCAGTGCAATATAGGTATTGTTCACCGGATCAAACGTAATCGGCTGAAGCTTTACGGGATCAATTCTGCCATCTGTCAGTACGCTGTCATCTGCGCTGACATTGACAATCTCGCCCACCATATGACCGGTCTGTGCATCATAGCTGATCAGCGTACACTCCAGTGTCATCGGAAGTTCACCAATGACCGGCGCATCCACATGCTCTGCCTTCGTTACCGTGAATCCGGCTTTGGCCAGCTTGTCCGGCACCTTATTGGCACTCTCGATGCCGACATAATCACACGCTGTGACATGCTTCACATCCGCCATGGAAATCGTAAACGCCTTTCTCGCCAGGATGTTCTTCACGGTCTTATGTCCTGCAGACAGACACATGGCGACCTGCGTGGTATCGTTAATCCCCGTCCATGCCGCATTCATCGCATCCGCATTGCCGTTCTCATCGTAGGATGCAATGATCCATACCGGCTGCGGGTAACTCCATGGTTTTGCTCCAAAGTTCTGTCTCATTCTTTATTCCTCCACTTATATCAGTTTTTCTTCTTCAGTTTCTCCACCACAATCAGATCCGCCGGCAGCCAGTCAACACTGTCAATATTCTCCTTCTTCAGCCACTTTGCTGCCTCGTGTTCCTTAAGTGTCAGCTTTCCGGAAGCTACTGTACAGAGAAAACAGTGCATCTTCAAATGGAACTTCGGATAATCATATTCCACTGTTGTCAACAGCTCCCCTACCGTAATTTCAGTATCCAGTTCCTCCATAATCTCACGTTTCAGGGCCTGCTGCGGCGTCTCTCCCGTTTCCATCTTCCCGCCCGGGAATTCCCATCCGTCCTTGAATTCTCCATATCCGCGCTGCGTAGCAAAAACTTCACCTTCATGCTGAATGATTGCTGCCACTACCTCTACTGTTTTAAGTTCTGCCATGATTTCCTCCATCCCCGATCCTTTATGTTTTGTACGCCCTTCACACTACCGCTCTGTCTGCTGCCTCATTTTCCAGTCCACTGCGCAAGTATCTGAGCAGATCATCCCGTACAGCATGGTGCATACGCATTGTAAATTTTGCAATATCACGTTCTTTCCCTGTGTTATCTTTCTTCTTTGCGGGCCTTGTATCCACAACATCAAACTCGCCCATATAATAAAAACTCGTTTCTGCATCGCTCTTTTTCACCAGAAGATGCTTATGCCCCGCATTCAGAACATCCTGTACATAGCTGCTGTCAATGCCTCTGCCCATCTGTGAATCCCACCGGAATAAGAGATTATCTTCAAACTCATCCGCATAATCCGGCTTTCCGTCGGCATACTCTTTTTTCTCGTCCTGACTTTCCGCTTTATGATAGGTAACGAAAATAAAAACATCATCGCCAATCCGTTTCATCCCATACATAATGGAGGACAGATCCCGCTCACAGTTCATCAGAAGACTGATGTCCCGTCTGGAATACTTCTCATAAAGTGTAAACTGATTCTGACTGCTGTACTTCTCCTGATAACGCCGCAGTCCGACTTCAATCAGATCATTCATCTGCCTGTAAAACTCTTCATGCCCCAGCCTGTCGGAATAGCTCTTTAAACGACTCACCATTCCCCTGCCGTCTGTATCCAGAATCTCAATATGACAGTACTTCTGATACTCTTCATCCTTGCTGACGAATTTGCCTTCCAGCACGGATACTGCCGCCTCTACGTCCTCCAGATTTACAATGTATCCATACTGTGCTGCGATCCGTTCTGACAGTTCCTTCATTCCAACACACTCATTCGTCATCAGTTCTTTTAGCAGTACCAGCTCATGCGGCCGCGTTCCGCTCAGAACTGTCTTCGCCAGATACTCCATCGTCAACAGCTCCTGTGCAGACATTTTTCCCTCGAACCGCTCTTTTTCTTCACTCAGCAAAAAAGCTGAATATGACTTATATTCCCTGATGATCACCAGGGGATCAATCTCACTGTTCTCATAAAAGTCCAGCAGATATGGCACTCTCCCCAGTCTGTTTTTTAGCGATATATAACTTTCCCGGATAATTGACTTCATCCCCCGGATCTTATCAATAGAGGAAAAAATCTTTTCTTTTGCAATCTCATCAAAATGTATGGTTGATGCACCGGGTATTGTATTATTCCCGCTGATCACATATTTTCTGATCGTGTCCGGATTATAGCTCCGGTCTCCGGATAGTGCGATCGGAATCATGAAATTGTTCGTATAATTTCCGATAAAGTCGAGGATCACCACATATTCTTTTCCCTCTGCCTTACGAAGGCCTCTCCCCAGCTGCTGTATAAACACAATTGGAGATTCGGTCGGGCGCAGCATGATGACCTGGTTCACTTCTACAATATCCACACCTTCATTTAAGATCTCAACGGAAAAAATATAGTCCAGAGGTTCTGCCTCAGGTGTAGCGTCTCTTTCATCCATGGCCAGTCTCTCGAACGCCCTTGTCCGGTCACCCTCCGGAGTATTTCCATCCAATGCAACTGTCCTGTAGCCAAGTGCATTAAACTTCTCTGACAATGCCCTTGATTCATCAATACGGCTGCAGAAAATCAGTCCTTTCACCCGGTCTCCGCTGTAGCCATAATACCTGGCCTGCTCGATGATATGCTGAACTCTCTGGTCTCCAACAAGCTGATTAAAGTCTCTTGCGCTGATCTTCCCAGCCTTTACCGTTTTATCATCCAATACCGATATATCCGTGATCCCGAAATAATGAAACGGGCACAGGAGCATTTCTTCCATCGCCTGCTGAAGCCTGATTTCATATGCAATCTGATAATCAAATATCTGATAGATGTTGCGGCCTTCAATATCATCATCCCGCTTATCCGGCGTCGCCGTCATTCCGAGCCATAATTTCGGAGTAAAAAAATTCATGATCTTCTGATATGTTTCTGCCGACACATGATGCGCTTCATCCAGAATAATGCAGTCAAACGCATTTCTTTCATACTGCAGCAGATGTGAATCTCTGTTCAGTGTCTGCACTGTCGCAAAGATATAGTCTTTATCATATTCGGAAAATCCTGCCCCGACAAGTCCCATAGAAACGCTTTTTCCGAAAACTCTTTCGTATGATCTCTTTGTCTGTCTGGCAAGCTGCCCCCTGTGTACAACAAACAGAACCCGGCGAAATCCCAGTTCCCGCATTGCAAATGCAGAAGCGTATGTTTTCCCTGTTCCGGTTGCCGAGATCAGAAGTGCTTTCTTTTCTCCGCGTGCGATGATCTTTCGCAGGTTCTGAATAAAGCCGACCTGCATACTGTTCGGCTTCAACGTGTACTGTTCAATTGAAGTAATTTCTTCTTTACGTGCAGTCTCTCTCTGCTTCCGGATAATTTCATACTGCGTCTGATAGTCATCAATAAATGTATCAAAATCCTGTGTATACTCCGACTTCCACAGATCACTGAATTCCTCTACAATATTTCTGGCCATTTCGCCATTCTGCGTAGAAACAATTCTGGTATTCCACTCCATATTGCGGGTTAACGCACTCTGCGTCATATTACTGCTGCCAATAATAATCCTGTACGTTTCATCATTATGAAAAATATATCCCTTTGTATGAAATCCGGTTTCCGCTTCATCGGCACGGTACATCCGAAGTTCAATGTTATGAAGCCCGGCAAGTTTCTTAAGCGCCTCAGGTTGCGAGAAATTCAAATAATCCGTGGTTAATATTTTCCCCCGGATCTTCTTCTTTTCAAGTTCCTGAAGTGTCTGCAAGAGCGGCGTAATACCTCCCATCGTGATAAAAGCCACGCTGATCGCAAATGAATCACAGGCAAGGAGTTCATCCTCAATCGAAGATAACACCTTTCTCCCCTCCTTGTAATTATTCGAAATAAACTGTGGCTTATACACAAGATTTGAAGCAGCCTCGTAATCAATCATCGCTGTTTCAAACCCATTATGCAGTTCTGATATCGTCTCTGAATTCAAAATATATCCCCCGAAAATCTGATTGTAGCTTTCATTTTTCTGAAAAGCATATGCCTTACCTTATTCCTTCTCTTCCACACGCTCAAGAAAAATCTTATCCTTAAACCCGCCACGTTCTGCGGCTTTCTTTGCCCGTACAGTCTCCAGTTCTTCCAGACTGTAACCTCTTGCAATACAGACCGTCTGCAGGACTTCCAGAACATCTGCCATTTCTTCAAGACTCTTGTCTGCCTGATACTCTGCGACTTCCTCACTCAGCTTGGTATCCAGTGCGCGGAGATATTCGTCATCACTCAATGTGTGAGTGATACATTTTTTGCCTGCTGCCGCTATGATCTCCGGGATCCGGTCTCTGACCAGTTTATGGTATATTTTCATGACGTTCTCCTTATACAATATTCCTGATTTCATACCCCTGACACATTGCCGAATCGTAGACAGGACGCATGTTTTTCCCTCTTTTTCAAGCCGCCCCATGAAAGAAAATGCACCTCACAATCTGTAACGAAAGGAGGTGCATGTAAAGTCTGACTTTTTATTCAATTTTACTACAGGAAACCGGTTTTCACAACCTGCGCGGGCCGGGATTTTCTTACGTTTTATGCCTTCCCGATACTCCACAGCTGATTGGCGGCACCTGAATATCTCCACTGCAGCACGTTGGCATTATCCTTTACCGATCTGCCGCTCACATCGAGCGCTTTTCCGCTGAGACGATTGATGATGCGATAATTACTTCCGACCTGCTCGATCTTCCATTCCTGATTTGCTGCGTCATGATAATTCCACTGCTGAACATTTGCGCCGTCTGCAGATGAAGCATCGGCTACTTCTGCCACCTTACCGCTCCCCGCTGACTTCAGAATATAGTATCCATCCGATTGTTTCTGGAGATACCATTTCTGATTCTGGTATCCGTTGTATGCATACTGCAGTATATTGGCACCGTTATCCGCAGATCCATAATATACGTCAAGTGCCTTGCCGCTGTTCACATTTCTGATGACATATAACTGACTGGCATTAAAGTCCGTAGTCCCTGACTGGCTCTGTCCGGAACCGGACTGACTGCTGCTCTGCTCCTGCGTCTTTGGCGCTGTATAGGAGATCCAGTCGTACTTTGCAGTAAGCGGCGCTGCTCCGTTATAATGTCCCAGCCAGTCATCCACGCCTTTTCCATTCCATGCATTCATCATGATCTTACCAGGTGTCTGCGGAATATTACCGGTCGCCTTATATACCGCCTTTTTGTCCACATACCAGGTAATCCCGCTTTTATCCCAGTAGAAACCATATTGGTGAAAAGCTTTCGATGCATCAAAGCCAAGATGATACACATACTCATGATGGCCGACGCCTTTTGTATAATAATTGAACTGGACCGTTGTTGTGTCTTTTCCCAGAAACTCAATATCAATCTCATCCCATACCGTTCCGTCAGATGGCCCTGTATAGGTAAAAAAAGAACTGACAACGCCAACATTGCTGATCGGCTTCATGCTGACATCGTACATGCCGAAACCGTACGTCTTACGCGTGCGATATTCTGCTCCCCTGTAGCCGCTTTGCCTGTTTCCGGTAATTGAAAGATTCATGATTCCGCCGGAAAATCCGACATTGGCTCCGCTCCATGTACAGTCAAACATATCCCCATTGGACCAGCCATCCGATTTTTCCATCGTCTGTGCTTCATATGCATCAAATCCGGTTCCGAAATAACTGCCGCTGAACTGTTCCGCTGCATAGGCTGTATTCCCGCCCGATAACAGAATCACTGCTGTCACCACTGCCATGACGCCCCATCGTTTTCTGAACATAATCCCCTGTCCTCCTTTTTCATAACGAAATTTCGAACACATCAGTTATCCTATTTATAGCATTCGGAAAACCGGGGTTATATTACATTCATGACATTTATATCGTGATTATGCCTTTTCTTTATTTACGTCACTGCCTGTCTTTCCCTTTTTCCAGGCGGCCTTCAGGTTCGTCAGTACCTCTTCCGGTACAAAGAGGTGTCCATAACCTGTGCCAAGATCCAGCCCCGGCTTATTGGCACCATGGAAATCTGATCCGCCGCTGATGCAGAGATCATAATCTGCGGCAATGCGGCGGATATCGCGCTCATCTGCAGCCGCATAGGTACTGTAGATTGCTTCGATCCCCATAAGACCTGCGTCTTTGAGCTGTGCAACCAGTCCGCGCAGTCTGGTATCCGACATGTGATAGAGAACGGGATGCGCCAGAACCGGAATGCCGCCGGCTTCCAGAATCAGCCGGACAGCCTGGACGGGCGTGACCTTTTCCCGCTGGACATAGCAGGGCGCATGATCACCGATGTACCTGTCAAAGGCTTCCTTCATGCTCTTCGTATATCCGTGGCTCAGGAGATGTCTCGCATAATGAGCTCTGGTGATAACCGCATCCGGAAATTCTGCAAGAAGCTGCTCATAGGTCACCGGAATGCCTGCCATCGTGAGTTTCTCACACATTTTGATATTTCTGCTAATTCTGGAATCTACAAATTCCTGTATTTTACGGGAAAAGCCTTCCCCGTGATAGTCAATGTACAGTCCGACAATATGGACGTCACCTTTTTCATATTCTGTAGAAAATTCGATGCCCGGAATGACTTCCAGTTCCGGTTCATATGCTCTGGCGTGGCTGATTGCTTCATCCAGTCCGTCTACGGTATCATGGTCTGTCAGTGCTATCGCCGCCAGCCCTTTTTCTGCTGCGTAATCTACCAGTTCTGACGGTGTATAGCTCCCGTCTGATCTTGTGGAATGTGTATGTAAGTCTACTGCTCTCATATGATGGCTCCCCTTGTTCTCTGCTGCGTACAGCTGTAATCATAGCATCTTTTACCGGATTATGGTATATTGAAACCGTTGTTCTGAATATTCAGAACCGTCACGAATTGAAGAAAGGTTTTGACAATGAATCAGCATAAAATATTCTTTTTTGATCTGGATGGTACGTTATTGAATTCACAGAAGGTGATCACCCCTGCAACAAGGGCAGCGCTTGAGACATTTACTGCCGCAGGGAATCATTTCGTGATCAACACCGGACGGGCGATGGATTCCGTCCGCAAAGTGCAGGAGGACCTGAATCTCTTTTTCCCCGGAACATTTCTGGCTGCCTTCAATGGAGCACAGATCTACGACTGTGACGGTCACCGGGACATTTACCGTACCGGTATTCCGGTCGAAACGGTCGGCAGAATCTTTGATCTGGCAGCCCGTCACGACGTTCATGTGCATACCTACACGGACACGCACATTGTAGCCACAAGGCAGGACGAGGGTATCGAGTATTACCGGCGCGTTATTCCGTCTCCGGTTCTTCTGGCCGATGATGTCCGCACCGTACTGCCGCAGCCGCCCTGCAAATGTATCGCCATCGAACTGCATGACCATGAGAAGATGGAACGTTTCCATCAGGAACTCGATGAAATGGTAAGTCCTGCATTGAAGACCATGTACTCCAATCCTTTTTATCTGGAAATTTTCCCTGCAGAGGCCGGAAAAGGCTCTGCGGTAACAAGACTCTGTGAGCTTCTGGATATTCCGGTCAGGAATTCGCTCGCAGCAGGAGACGAACAGAATGATATCTCGATGATTAAGGCTGCCGGAACCGGCATTGCGATGCTAAACGGAACGGATGCTGTAAAGGCCATTGCCGACGTTGTGACAACAGCCGATAACGATCATGATGGTCTTGCAAAGTTTCTGAGAGTCTGAGCAGCATCCGGCTGTCGTTTTTCAGCGGATGCCCTTCTTTCTCCGTTCATGCTGCTGATAAAAAAACTTCTTGTTCTCATACATTTTCTGGTCAACACGGCGGATAATGTCATCGATATCTTCCTGCTCGGCAGAAAAAGAGGTCATTCCATAAGACAGGGACAGCTGATACCTGCGTCCCGGCTTATCATTCAGGAGTTTCAGCTGTGCATCGATTCTGTCCCGGATTTCGTTCAGTTCCTGTTCTGATCCGTTTGCAGAAAACACAAGAAATTCATCACCGCCATAGCGGATCGCAAAGCCATATGTACAGGCTACATCATGCAGCACCGCTCCGATTTCCCGTAATGCTCTGTCTCCCATTTCATGACCGATCTGATCATTGATCGCCTTGAAACTGTTGATATCCATCATGATCAGCCCCTTCATGGACTGGTATGGCCTGGCCGTAAAGAGATAGGAACGGTTCAGCAGACCGGTCAGATAATCCACATATGCCATTTCATTCTGAAGGCTCATCATAATACCGCATGCGGCGATTGCTACCGAAGGCCAGGACACAGAGATTCCGTAGAAAAGCATCTGCGTTCCGAACCCGATCGAAACAGGCACCAGATAGACTGCGATCGGGAAAAAACGCCTGCTGCCGTTTTCCTTCTTATATATGCGCGACAGGTATATACTGTACGCAAAAAAGACTGCTGTCAGGATCACAAAAGCATAGGAAAACGGCAGCCTGCCATATACATTCTGACTGCTTGTACTGAATACCACCGGATGGAAAAAATTGATCACAATCATCGCACTCATGAATGCCGACGGATACAGGATCCACCTGATTTTCCTGTCTTTCAGCGGATTAACGCCCCACAGATGCGCTCTGAGGAAGCCGATCCACAGAACAGATACCCATATGTTGGCCAGAAACAGGTAGCTGTTACCTGTCATATTGATGATCCGGTACAGCCTGCCTCCATGCCCGTCCAGTGTAAATACCAGCGGATCCGTGCAGCAGGCAATCAGGCTCAGCACACAGATTAACTTGATGATCCGGTAATCTGTACGGCTGTTCCTCATGATCGCCATGTTACAGAACATCGCAGTCAGAATCGCAGCAATGCCCAGTGCATTTGACGTATAAATGGAGATCAGATATATCATCTGTTCGCTTCCCCCCTCATTGGTGAAACGTTCAAGAATAAGCAAAAGGCTCCCGAAGGTGACACTCACCTGCGGAAGCCTTTGCTGATCTTCAGCCTTCTACAATTAAATATCTGCCATCGCCGACATCAAATACTTCAGCAGCATCCAGAATGTCACCCTCGCCGGGATCCAGACCTTCTTCGTCCAGATAATCCTCGACTTCTTCCGGTGAATCTACGACAACAGCCATGCAGTCCTCAAGGAATGCTTCTGCTTCCTCCATTGTGGAAGCCACATCCTCCGGAAAGAGCTGTCCCTGATTCTCCAGAAAACATTTTAATACTGCGTCATCGTATTCATGCATAAAATCAACCTCCCTACATGAATTACATCAGGTGATGATTTTTCATCTCCTGACAGACCCTGGCAACCGGTAATCCTACAACATTGTTGTAATCTCCGTGAATTTCCTTCACATACACTGCAAATCTTCCCTGAATCCCATAGCTGCCCGCCTTGTCATCCGGTTCTCCCGTCTGCACATAAGCCGCAATTTCTTCCTGAGACATCGGATAGACATTTACTTCTGTACATTCATGAAATACTACGCTTCCGCTTTCTCCGCCTTCACGCTTCCACAGAAGTGTCACACCGGTATATACCTCGTGTGTCTGCCCCTGCAGCATGTCAATGGTTCTGCATGCGTCTGTATGATCTTTTGGTTTTCCAAGTATCCTCTCTTTATATGATACAACGGTATCTGCTCCGATGACAACAACAGTTTCACGATTCTGTGTAAAAAATTCTTCGCCGGAAATTTTCTGCCACACTTCTTCAGCCTTCTGCCCTGAAAGACTCTCCACTACTTCCGCCGGATGTGTACCGGTAATGACTTCCTCGCCGCAGGCCGGCAGCACAGTATAGGTAAGCCCCGCCTGTGTCAGAAGTTCCCTCCTTCTCGGGGATGCGGATGCCAGTATGATTCTGCTCATTCTTCAGGTCCTTTCATTTCCGGTACAAATACTCTGCTGTTCTCATTTTCTGAAGATCTGACTGCATTCACCGCCTCTTCGCCGAACAGCTTCTGCGAATTCAGCGGTGTCTTGCCTCTGCGGTCTACCTTGACATAGACACCATCCTTATTCAGAATATGCGCTTTTTCCGTATCCTTCAGTTCTGTCTGCAGAATATGCATGATTCTTCTGCGCAGATCCTCATTCTCCACAGGGAACAGAATCTCCACGCGGCGCTCAAGGTTACGGGGCATCCAGTCTGCGCTGCTGCAATAGTACTCAGGCTTACCGGCATTCTCAAAATAGAAGATTCTGCTGTGCTCAAGGAAATTGCCGACAATGGAACGAACGGTAATATTCTCACTGACACCTGGAATTCCGGTTCTCAGACTGCAGATTCCCCTGACGATCAGATCGATCTTCACGCCTGCAGCGCTTGCTTCATAAAGAGCTGCAATGACCTCCTGATGACAGATGGAATTCATCTTCGCAATGATATGCGCAGGCTCACCGTTTCTGGCATTCTGTGTCTCTCTGTGAATCAGGTACAGCACACGGTCCTTCAGCCATAAGGGAGCAAGGCTCAGACGATTCCAGGAAAGCGGCTCTGAATACCCTGAGAGCATATTGAACACTGCCGTGGCATCTTCGCCATATGCTTCCTTACAGGTGAACATGCCGACATCCGTATACTGTCTGGCTGTGGAATCATTATAATTACCGGTTGCAAGATGTACATATCTGCGGATTCCATCTTCTTCTCTGCGTACGATCAGCGTGATCTTGCAGTGTGTCTTAAGACCTACCAGTCCATAGATCACGTGACAGCCTGCTTTTTCCAGCATTTTCGCCCATACGATATTATTCTCTTCATCGAATCTGGCCTTTAATTCCACAAGTACCGTCACCTGCTTGCCATTATCGGCAGCCTTCGCCAGTGCTGCAATAATCGGTGAATTGCCGCTGACACGATAGAGTGTCTGCTTGATGGCCAGTACCGCCGGATCAGAAGCCGCCGATGCAACAAAGCGTACAACCGGATCAAATGTTTCATACGGATGATGCATGAGAATATCACCCTTACGGATTTCTTCAAAAATATTGCAGTCTGCCGGCAGTTCCGGTACCGGCTGCGGTGCAGGGTATCCATGCTCCTTCAGATGATCAAAGCCTTCCAGCTTATACATCTTCATCAGGAAGGTCAGATCCAGCGGGCCGTCAATCCGGTATACCTCTTCGGGTGCCACCTGCAGTTCCTGCGAAATGACCTTCAGAAGACGTTTATCCATTCTGCTGTCAACTTCCAGCCGGATGGCCTGTCCCCACTGACGCTTTTTAAGCTGCTTCTCGATCTCCTTCAGAAGATCCTCAGCTTCATCCTCGTCAATGGACAGATCAGCATTTCTGCCGACACGGAAGGGGTAACAGCAGACAATATCATAATTCAGGAACAGCCTTGCCATATTCCGTTCGATAATTTCTTCGAGCAAAATGACTTTTCTGGGTTTTCCCTCACTGACAGGAAGTTCCAGAATTCTCGGAATAACATCCGGTACCTGCACGGCTGCAAAGTCCAGATCCTCTTCACCCTCTTTTTTCCGGACCAGAGCACCGATATTCAGCGTCTTATTCCGGATCAGCGGGAACGGTCTTGAAGAATCCACGGCCATGGGCGTCAGCACCGGATACACGAATTCATTGAAATAACGGTCCGCGTACCTGCCCTCTTCCTCCGTCAGATCCGCGTGATCACGCACAATCACGAGTCCGTTCTGCTCGAGCTGCGGCACCAGTGCACGATTATAGGTCGAATACTGCATATCTGCAAAATCATGGACAGCCTTCGTCACTGCCGTCAGCTGCTCTTTTGCTGTCATACCCGCAATATCCAGCTTCTTATAATCAGCATTTACCATATCCTTTAACGATGCCACCCGCACCATAAAGAACTCGTCCAGATTGCTTGCGGTTATGCTCAGGAACTTCAGCCGCTCGAACAGCGGATTGGAATGATCCCGTGCCTCCGAAAGGCATCTCTCATTAAACTGCAGCCAGCTCAGTTCCCGGTTGGTATAATACTCAGGATTATAAAAATCTTTTTCTTTATCCTTCTCTTTATCTTTTCCTGCCATAGCTCCCTCATTCCTGCGCGTCCACAGTGATCTCAGATCATGCGCTTTTGTCTGATCACAGGACGGATTCCGAAGATCTCTTCAAAAAATCCCGCTCTGTTGCCGAAAAGCCCCTGTTCCACGGTAATGTCATTCATGGTATCAACATTGATCACCAGCTCATTCTCATTTTCCTTCAATGTCACATGAACATCTCTGAATTTCTGTCTGTGTGTGCGGTCAAGACCGTTGGCCACCCGCAGTATCGCAGTCAGCTTGGCAATAATCAGGTAGGCATCATGATCGATTTTGGCATAGCGTTCACTGTGATCATTATAATATTCAAAGGGCACATGATTAAAGAGCACGACATTTGCCACAATCTCACGCTCCTTATGGGACAACCCGATGATTTCAGTTGACATAATGATATTATAAGAGCACTCTCCCAGATTCACAAGGCTGATATACTTCCCGCAGTCATGCAGAATTGTAGCAATCTGCAGAAGAAGTCTTTCTCTTCTGCCAAGGCCGTGAATCTTCTTCATACGATCAAAGATCGGCAGGGCAATTGCCTGCAGCGTCTCCGCTCTCGATCTGCTGCCCATATACCGTTTGGAAATATTCTGTGCACAGGCCAGAATATCCTGTTCAAAATCATGTGCAGGCTGGATGAACTTCTTGCGCTCCGCATATTCATAGGCGATTCCATCGCAAAGTGTCATACCCGGTGCCCAGAGCATCTCTGTATCCAGCGCGCCCGCAATACTCCTGATCAGAAGCCCGGAAATATATAAAAGCGGAATATTCTCATCCGGAATGTTCAGTTCCTTGCACAGTGCCTGCCTTGATTTTTCTCCCGTCTTGCCGATGAACTCTTCAAAACGCTGGCGGTCTGCATAGCCACGCTCGCAGTCACCGAACTTCAGCTTCTGCATCACCGGAGAAATATAGTCATCAATAATGATCAGGTTCTTGAACCTGCGATCTTTCAGGTGCAGTTTTTCAAAAACTGTCAGCTGTGATTCCACAAGTTCTGTCACCATTTCACGATATTTTCTGGTGCCGCTCCCCAGAAGGTTCAGCGTCTGATGCAGCCGTAATACTCCCAGCTTCATGTTCTGCGTGGTAACCAGCTTGTCATTGTCAAAGAGTGAGATCTGGATACTTCCGCCGCCAATATCCACAATTGCTGTCGGATTCTCAATAATTCTGGCAAATTCTTCATTTCGCAGGGCAATGGACTTGTAATCCAGAAAACGCTGCTCTGAATTGCTGAGTACATCCACATGAATCCCCGCGCGCTGCTCGAGCTGCTCGAGTACCACGTTGATATTATCCGTTTCACGCATCGCACTTGTTCCGTATGCCTGATAATGCGTTGCTCCGTAGGATTCCATGACAGACTCATACTCCTGCAGGACTCTTGTCATTTCATGCACATGCTCTGTGCTGATCTTGCCTGTTGCGTAGGTTTCAGTACCAAGGTCGATCCGGTGCCGGATATGATCCAGCTCCCGGACCCCTCTTTTTGCTGAAATCTCAAATATCTTCATGGAAAGCTCATAAGAGCCTACATCAATCGCCGCGAAGATTTCACCCGCCATATGCTATACCCCTTTTTTCATGTTAATGACTCAGTTCTGTTCCCACCAGATAGTCAATAAACTGCTGTGCCGTTCTTCCGGAAAGTCCGCCATGTGCCATTTCCCACTTATTTGCTTTCAGGAACAGATCTTCATCCGACATGTGGATTCCATTACGTTCTGCCAGTTCCTTCACAATACCGCGGAACTCATCCTGGCTCGGTGCGCCGAAATAAATGGTGACACCAAAACGATCTACCAGAGACAGCTTCTCCTGTACCGTATCATTACGATGAATATCATCATCCTCAAGCGTCGGCTTATCCTTGAAGCTTTCACGGATCAGATGACGACGGTTGGATGTCGCATAGATCAGAACATTCTCAGGTTTTTTCTCAAGTCCGCCTTCAATGACTGCCTTCAGATATTTATATTCAATTTCAAATTCTTCAAAAGAAAGATCATCCATATATATGATAAAGCGATAATTTCTGCCTTTGATCTGATCAATTACGTCATTCAGATCCTGGAACTGGTGCTTATAGACTTCAATGATACGAAGCCCCTGATCAAAATATTCATTGGCAATGGCCTTGATACTGGAGCTCTTACCGGTTCCCGCATCTCCGTACAGCAGGCAGTTGTTGGCCATTCTGCCCTCAACAAATGCTTCTGTGTTGTCGATCAGCTTCTTCTTGGCAATTTCATAACCGACAAGATCCTCCAGATTCACATGGCGGATATTCTTGATCGGCTGAATCTGTGCGCCGTCATCTGTGTGACTGATACGGAATGCCTTGTGCAGACCGAACTTGCCGACGCCGTATTCTTTATAGAACTGTGTCAGTATATCCTTCATTTCGCCTGCATCACTGCTCTTTGCAAGCGCCTGCGCCAGCGTGCAGATTCTGTCACGGATTCTGTGGTTGTACATTCTGCTCTCCACGGAGCATGCGTGATAGTCCAGCAGTACATTAAACTCCGGCACCGACAGCTGATGCAGCAGTGCTGTGAAATCATAATCAAAAAAGTCCTTGAAGATCTCTATATCATGAAGGGCAATATCATTGATCGTGCCTTCGACCTTTCCTCTGATCTCGGTCGCCATGCTGTAGCTGTTCTCATGGTTGACCAGAAGTGATGTCAGATAGCAGTGCCAGAGGTTTCCGTAGAATCCGCTCTTTCCTGCCAGTTCTGTCAGTCTGCTCATACAGGTGTACAGCGTCTTTCTGTCGCCGGTCACATCAATCTTGCCTTCCCTGCTGTGTTCAAACAGTCTGGACATATCGTCCAGGATCTCCTCGTTGTCGAAATTTCGATAGATAATCAGTTCATTTTCCCGCATAACAATTCTCTCCTCTTTACTGAAAATGCAGATACCGAAGCATTTGCATTTAGTAATTGCCCAGAATTTTCAGTTGCCTGGTCTCCTCCCTCAGTCCTCTGAGCGCATTTTTAACAGCGCTGTCAGCAAGGTTGCCCTCAAAATCAATGAAGAAACGGTATTCCCAGTTGCGGTCCTCGATCGGCCTGCTTTCAATTTTGGTCATATTTAAATGGTTATATATGAAATGAGACAGCACATGATACAGAGATCCGGCTTCATGCTGAACCTCCAGACAGATGCTGATCTTATTTGCCTTTTTTAAAAAGATCTTCTGATTGGTAACAATGATGAATCTGGTGGAATTGGTATCGGACTGATTGATGCCCTTCTGCAGAACTTCCATACCATAGTATTTCGCTGCATATTCACTTGCAATTGCAGCTTCTGCATGGCTTTTGTCCTCGGCAATTTTTCTGACAGCAAAGGCATTGTTCTTCATACCGACCTGCTGCCAGTCCGCGTGCTCTGAGAGAAATCTTGCACTCTGCATGAGTGACTGCGGATGTGAATAGACAGTTCTGATCTCTTCCGGCTTTGTTCCCGGCACTACGATCAGACAGTGCTCAATTTTGATAATCTGTTCACCGACAATATAGTTCTCATATTCTGTTAAGAGATCATAGATCTCACTGACAATTCCCGCCGTGGAGTTCTCAATCGGCAGAACCGCATAGTCTGCGCTTCCGTCTTCAATCGCACCCATGGCATCGCGGAAGGTATCCACATGGAAACTGTGTACCTCTTCCCCGAAGAATTTCTGCATGGCAGCCTGTGAATACGCACCTTCTGCACCCTGGAATACTACTCTGGCATGCAGACGGTCAAGATCCTCCACTTCAATGAACGGAAGTTTCCCGGAAGTACCCTCTGCCGTAAGCTTCTGATACTGGAGTTTGCGGCTCATGGACATGATCTGTTCGAACAGTTCCTCCACACCGGTACTGTTGAAGTCATTGTGCGTAAGCGCCCTGACACTGCGGATTTTCTCCTGTTCTCTTGCCCGGTCGAACACTTTTTTACCGGTTTCAATCTTATAATCTGCGACCTGCGAACAGATTTCCATTCTCTTCTCATAAAGAGCAACAATCTGCTGATCGATTTCGTCTAACTGACCGCGAAGTTCTGTAAGTTCCATACTGCTCCCCTGTTTTCCTGGCATAATGTGCGCTGCTGTCTGTCCCTGCAGGCTCAGGCCGTAATATTTCCGTGACTCTTACTCGCATTTTAGAACAAATGCGGCTTGATAGCAAGATTCAACTCTTCTATAATGAAGATAGGATAAAAATGACCGGGTACAGGATTAATCCTGCTCCATTTCCGGCCGGAGGTGCATATGTCCAGGAACATAAAAGTAATTATTATCTTCATACTGATCATGGCAGCACTGATCGGCGGCAGTGTATTCTATCTGATGAGCAATTCCGTAAAAATGAATCCGGATGATACCACCGGAAACACAGCCGGTAACCTGAACAATTACGGCTATTTCTGTGAGCACAACGGCAAGGTATTTTTTTCCAATTCCCAGAGTGATCACTGCCTCTATTCGATGAATACAGATGAAACAGATGTGAAGCAGCTCACGTCCTTAAATACAAAATATATCAATGCCGGCGGCAAATATATTTATTTCTATATGGATTCCTCTGCCTCCCAGCAATCCTCAGGTCTTGGCCATTTCGTCAATGAATACGGCATCTACCGTTCAAGGGAAAACGGTAAGAATATGACCTGTCTCGTACGTGACTTCACCGTCAGCATGCAGCTGTGCGGCAGTTATCTGTACTACCAGTCCAAAGAGCCCAACAGAGGCTCGCTGTATAAGATCCGGGTCGATAAGACCGGACAGTCCAAAGTCACAGAAGAAATGATCAATCCCGCCTGCTATGTGAACGGACTTCTGTATTATAACGGTGTCAATAAGGACCAGAATCTCCATACCATGGACACGCTGCACGGTGACAGCGTCTCCACGCTGGCAAACGGCTATTATTATAATCCCGTTGTGCAGGGCAACTACCTCTATTACATGGATGTTACGGGCAACTACAGGCTCTGCCGGATGGATCTGCGTGATGGCACCAGTCAGGTTATCACACAGGACCGTATCGATTTCTTCAACTTAAATGATACCTACATCTACTATGCTTATTCTTCACAGGAACACCCGGCACTCAAGATGATGAAGCTGGACGGTTCTGACAATCGTGTCATTATTGACGGTATATACAACAGCATCAATCTGACTTCAAAATACGTTTACTTCATGAAATACGGTGATGATGTCACGACCTATCACATGCCGCTCGACGGCTCTGCCGCACCGACGCAGTTCAACCCGCAGGTCAGATGAAACGTTTGGGTATCAGGGATGTTTCTTTTCAATTTTTCTGATAACAAAGAGATAGCAGATCCAGAGGAAGATGCCGGTGATCAGCCATGCGCTTGCATTGGCCCAGCAGATTCCTGCAAAGCTTCCGCTTCTGGCAGCCATAACGGCTACAACAGCGCGGCAGCCCAGTTCCATAACGCCACCCATCATCGGCCAGAAGGAATAGCCGCAGCCCTGCATGATATTGCGGAAAATGAAGATCATACCGAGCGGAATGAAGAACAGTCCGCACAGATGGATGTACGTTTCCACATAACCGATGATCGTCGGCAGATCAGATGTCACCGAACTGCTGATGAATATCCTGGTAAAAAACGGACAGGTAAAATACAGACATCCGTATATGATCACTGCATAAATGGCTGAATAGGCGTTGGAAATTGCAACGCCTTTTTTGATGCGCTTTATGTTCCCGACACCCATATTCTGGGCCGCATAGGTTGCATCGGTCATACCGATAGAGGAAAAGACCTGTGTAAAGAGCTGTTCTACCTTGCAGGCTACCGTATAAGCGGCAACAGCAACTGATCCCAGCAGATTCAGAGACGACTGCACCATGATCGTGCCGATCGCGGTGATTGAGAACTGCAGCGCCATGGGAAGGCCGATGGAGATCTGATTGCGCGTGCACTGCGGATCCAGATGCCAGTCCTGTCTGCGCGGGATAAGGATCGGTACCTTCCGGATCATGTAGATCAGACACAGAATCCCGGAGATTCCCTGTGAAAGAACCGTTGCCACCGCTGCTCCCGCAACACCCATCGGGATCACAATAATCAGAAACAGATCCAGAAAAATATTAAGCACTGCAGAAATAATCAGGAAATAAAGTGGCGCCTTGCTGTTCCCGACTGCACGCAGAAGACTTGCCAGCAGATTATACAGCATGCTGGCCCCGATTCCGTAGCAGATGATAATGATATAGGTTCTGGCCATGCCATACATATCCTGTGAGGTATTCATCAGATGCAGCAGATCATCCATAAAATGAACGCTGATCATGGTAAATACCACTGTCATGATCACCGAAAGAATTGCCGCATTGGCAACGCTCTGCTTCACACCGTTATAATCTCCTGCCCCGAAACGCTGCGCGGTGATAACAGTAAAGCCCTGCAGAAGTCCCATCAGAAACCCCAGAATCAGGAACATGATCGTGCCTGTTGCGCCGACTGCCGCAAGCGCTCTTACGCCTACAAATCTGCCGACGATAATCGTATCTGCCATATTATAGAACTGCTGAAATACATTGCCGATAACCAGCGGCACCATGAATTTCAGAATCAGCTCGGAAGGATTTCCCTTCGTCATATCCAGTTCGTGACTTTTTGTCATCTGACTTCTCCCTGTCAAAAGAATTTTTCCCTGTGAAATTTAATATTGATTCGCCTTTTAGATCATGTTATCATAAGAAGAATTGAAATGAAAGAAGCCCCGGAGCATTTATCAGGGCAGGAATGAGAAAGCGGAAAAAGGCAGAGTTCAGGATCATTCTGCTGATGAAGGAGGGTACCATGTCAGTCTGTGATAATCGTATGAAATCAATGCGTTTTCGTCAGCAGCCCTGCATGAACCATTTTTATTTTTATTCCTGTTCTTCCTTCTGTTTCCATTTTTATTTTCACTGATTCTATCGAAGAGAATTATTTTCTCTTCGATTTTTTTTGCCCGGAGACCATTTCAACGTCATGGGATCAGAAGCTACTTTTGACACCCACACCATTTAATTCAGAGACGAAAAGAGGAACCTGACATGAGCAGATTAAGACACATGATGAGTCCGCTTGATTTCAGCACGGACGAGCTGAACCGGTTATTCGACGTGGCCGGTGATATTGAACATAATATGGGAGCCTATGCACATGCCTGCGACGGCAAAATCATGGCAACCTGTTTCTATGAGCCGAGCACCAGAACAAGACTCAGTTTTGAAACCGCAATGCTGCGGCTTGGCGGCAAGACCATCGGATTTGCAGATGCTTCGAACTCTTCTGCTTCCAAGGGAGAAAGTGTATCCGATACGATCCGCGTCATCTCCTGCTTTGCAGATATCTGTGCCATGCGTCATCCCAAGGAAGGTGCACCCATGGTTGCTGCGGAAAAGTCACTGATCCCGGTCATCAATGCAGGCGACGGCGGTCATCAGCATCCGACACAGACTCTTACTGATCTGCTGACCATCCGCTCCCTCTACGGCAGCCTTTCCGGATTTACCATCGGCCTGTGCGGTGACCTGAAATTCGGCCGTACCGTACATTCCCTGATCAATGCGCTCTCCAGATACCAGGACATTCACTTCATCTTCATCTCCCCTCAGGAGCTGCGCGTTCCGGATTATATTACGGAAATGCTCTCCTCCAAGGGCATTACCTATGAAGAAGTTGTCCGTCTGGAAGATGTCATGCCGAAGCTGGACCTTTTATATATGACCCGTGTGCAGAAGGAAAGGTTCTTCAATGAAGAGGATTACATCCGCTTAAAGGGCTTCTATGTTCTGGACAAGGCCAAGATGCAGCTGGCCAAAAAAGAAATGTTCGTCCTGCACCCGCTTCCGAGAGTCAATGAAATCTCAGTGGACATCGATGACGACCCGAGAGCCGCCTATTTCCGCCAGGTGCAGTATGGCCTCTATGTCCGCATGGCACTGATTCTGACACTGCTGGATCTGACCGATGAACACATGAATGAAGGACTGTTAAAAACCTATTAAGCCACAGGAGGTTATTATGTTAAACGTAGGAAAAATTGAAGAAGGCTTCGTACTTGATCATATTCAGGCCGGTAAGAGCATGGCCATCTATCATCACCTCGGCCTTGATAAACTCGACTGTACCGTTGCCATCATCAAGAATGCCAGAAGCGGCAAGATGGGCAAAAAAGATATTCTGAAAGTGGAATGTGACATTGATACACTGAACCTTGATGTCCTGGCTTTCATTGATCATAACATCACCGTGAACGTCATCAAGGACGGTGTCATCGTAGAAAAAAGAGCTCTGATCCTTCCCCGGGAGATCCACGGCGTTATCCGCTGTCATAATCCCCGCTGTATTTCCTCAATCGAGCAGGAGCTGCCCAACATTTTCTATCTCGCAGATGAAGCAAACGAAATCTACCGTTGCAAATACTGTGATGAAAAGTACACAGATAATGATGCTGATTTCATCTCCTGAAGCAGCATCCACAGCTCATGACCTGCGCAAAAAAAACTGAGAAGAAGGATTCACCCTCTTCCCGGTTTTTTTATGTGGTAAATGCAGCCGTAATGGCACCGGCTTTAATTACCGCATTCCACACTGATTTCATTGAAAATATGCATGATATGATCCGGATCCATACGCTTTTTGTCTTCGCCCGTCTGGTCCAGAATGATTTTGCCGTCATGCATCATCAGAAGTCTGTCTCCATACTCAACTGCGTATCGCAGGTTATGTGTTACCATGATCGTTGTAACCTTTTTCTCATGTACGATTCTGTCCGTCAGTTTCATGATGATATCTGCCGTCTTGGGATCAAGTGCCGCCGTGTGTTCATCCAGAATCAGGAAATCAATCGGTGTCATGGTGGACATCAGAAGTGCCAGCGACTGGCGCTGTCCGCCGGAAAGTGAACCGACCTGCGTATACATTTTATCCTCCAGTCCAAGACCGAGGATTTTCAGCTGATCTCTGTAATAATCCATACGGGCTTTGTTTACTCCGCCGCCAAGACCATACTTTTTCCCTTTATTGTCTGCAATGGACATATTCTCGAGAATGTTCATGCTGGGGCAGGTTCCCTTGGAAGGATCCTGATAGACTCTGCCGATTCTCTGATGCCGCTGAAATTCCTTCTCTCCGGCAATGTCTCTGCCGTTAATCAGGATCTGGCCGCGATCCGCATCAATACTGCCGCAGATCAGATTCAGCATGGACGTCTTGCCGGAGCCGTTACTTCCGACAACCGCCACAAACTGTCCGTCCGGTACGGTCAGATTGAAATCGTCGAAGAGACACATTTCATTTACCGAGCCCGGGTTATAATATTTCTGAATATTTTTCAGTTCCAGCATTTTTCGTTAACCTCTATTCCGATATTTTCTGCATCCTTCTGCCGATTATACTGTCTTTGCCTTCTTTTTTCTGTCCATGGACAGTACCAGGATCAGGAGGAAAAGAACTGCAGAAATCAGTTTCATATAGGAAGAATCAATACCACACTTGATGGCAATGGCAATGCAGGCCTTATAGATAACAGAGCCGATGACTACGCTGGTGGTTACACGCATTGCCGTCACTTTTTTGAACAGGTTGGTTCCGATAATGACACTTGCAAGTCCGATGACTGCAGTTCCTGTTCCCATCGAAACATCGAAATAGCACTGCTGCTGTGCATAAATACTGCCGCTTAAGGATACAAGGCCATTGGCAAGCGCCAGTCCGATGATCCTGACCTTCCCTTTATCAATGCCCATGGAGGTTACAAGCACATCATTGTCTCCTACCGCACGGAGCATGAAGCCGGACTTGGTGTTCATATACCAGTCGAGAAGATACTTTACAACAATCGTGATGATCACCAGAATGATCACTGTCTTAAACGGCTGTAACGGTGCCGGAATAATGCTGTTTACAAACGTATTGTCAAAAATTGTATAGTAGTCATACATAGGAAGGTTGGCTCTGCCTGCAATCTTCAGATTGACTGAATACAGTGCCGTCATCATGATGATCCCTGCCAGCAGATCCCTGACCTTGCATTTGACATTGATCAGACCTGTCAGCGTTCCGACTCCGCAACCCGCCAGGAAACAGATGGGCAGTGTCAGTATGGGCGGTACTCCGCCGCGGATCATGACTACCGCCAGCACGATACCGAATGGAAATCCGCCATCTACCGTCATATCCGGAAAGTCCAGAATCTTATAGGTAATATACATGCCAAGTGCCATGATCGCATAGATCAGACCCTGTTCAAGAATACTGATGATTAAGGCCACGATGAAATACCTTCCTTACTTCAATATTATTTTACTCTGTTGTAATTGTATCATATGTTTCTGCTGCTGTAGAGAGCATATCATCCGGAACTGTCAGTTTGATCTTGTCTGCAGCTGCTGTGTTCACATACAGGCTCGGCTGATCAATAACTTCAAATTTAAGATCAGATGCCTTTGCTTCGCCCTTAAGCACCTTTGCCGCCATTTCACCGGTCTGGATGCCCAGCTGTGTATAGTCAAGCCCCATTGCTGCAACGCAGCCTGACTTAACCTGCTCAACCTCAGAACCGAACACCGGAATTCCTGCTCCGTTTGCCGCATTGATGACAGTCTGCAGTCCGGATACCACGGTATTGTCTGTCAGGTTATTGATGCAGTCTACCTTGGTTACCAGATCAGAAGCTGCCATATCAATATCACCGATGGCGCTGATTCCCTTATCGACAATTTCAAAGCCATAGTCTGCTGCATGTGCCTTGTATTCAGCAATTGTGCTGACAGAGTTTGCTTCACTTGTTGTATAGATAATACCGATTTTCTTTGCATCGGGCATCATTTTACGGATCATTTCGAGCTGTTCTGTTACTGCAAGTGCATCAGAAGTACCTGTGATGTTGCCGACCGGTGTGTCATCATCATTTGCAAGTCCTGCGCCGACCGGATCGGAAACTGCGGTATAGATTACCGGGATGTCTGTATCTTTGGCTGAATTGTAAGCACTCATGGCACTCGGTGTTGCAATCGCGCAGATCAGATTCACCTTATCTGCTACAAACTTATCAGAAATGGTACTGGCTGTGCCGGTATCTGTCTGTGCGTTCTGATAATCAACAGTCAGGTTCTTACCTTCTGCAAAGCCGTTCTCTGCAAGGCCTTCCAGGAAACCGTTACGACAGTTATCCAGTGAACCATGCTCTGCGAACTGTGAAATTCCGATCGTATAATTACCTTCCACAAGTGCTGCAGAAGAACCGCTGGCAGATGCATCTGCCGTTTCCGAAGCGCCTGCAGATGAAGCCGATGCCGCATCCGTGCTGTCACTACTCTGTGCTGAGCTGCTCTCTGCATCTCCTGTTCCGGTTTTACGGTTGTCACCGCATGCGGAAAGTGTCATCACCATCATTGATGCTGCCAGTAATGTTGCCAGAAATCTCTTTTTCATAATATTCCTCCCTTGGAATTGTGTTCTGCTGCCGGATCGTTGTGCCTGCGTGTATCAGCAGCGGCTTTCGCCTTTTGCATACACGCACAAAAAAACCTGTCCACAGCAAATAACTTCTGTTATCTGCCGGGACAGGTCTGTAAATTCATCCTGCGGTGCCACCCTGCTTTGGTAAACCATTACTGATCTACCCTCTTATCATCTGCTATCACAGACGCTGCTTTGTTAACGGAGACGATACTCCGGCTCACCTACTGCTGTTCGGATTGCTCTCAGAAGTCCATTCCACATCACCTTGCCTGCCACGTTTCCACCATCCGCGGCTCTCTGTATCGGAATATATCATGTGTACTACTCTTCTTCAACGATTTAAATTGTTATCATTATAAAGCGCGATCAGTAAAAATGTCAACCCTGATCTTATATTTTATCTGTATTTAATAACCAAATTCCTGAGCCCAGTACCAGTTGCCGTCTCCGGTCTGATAAATACTGATTCCGCAGGTCTTATAACCGGAATCCATAATATTGGCTTTGTGTGTCGGAGATGCCATCCATGCAGATACTACACTGTCAGGAGAGTTATACAGCTTCGCAAGGTTCTCACCATACTGAAGATTACTGTTCACGGTCCACCAGTCACTGCCATCAGGTCTTGTATGTGAAAATGTCTTTACAATTTCCTGTGCTCTGACCATTGCTGCATCGGCAAGTCCCTGACTCCACTGAAGTGCCGTAAGTCCTGCATTTGCCCTCTGTGTATTCACAAGAGAAAGCGCTGTTGTAGCCGCAGTCGTGATATTCTGACTTGTCTGTGTCTGACCGGCAAGTGCAATCGCCGCATCATCAATATATGTTTCTCCGGCGCCGACTCCCTGTCCTCTGATTGCTGCCGTTGAATCTACACTTGCCTGCTGTGACGCTCCGCATGCTACGCAGGATCCTGTTACCACCACCAGTACAAGTGTTGCAAGAATTCTCGAGATTTTATTTTTCATAGGCCTCTCCATTCTGTGCACACCTATAACACCCAAATATCTCTTTTACTACATATTTATCATATATCAGAATTGATTAAAATGCAATATCGGATATTTTCAGCGTGGCGTATACGCTATAGCGTCAGTTTTTTCTAAGTGTCTTCAATATCTGGATCACAACCGTCGGGAGCACTGCCAGTCCGATAATCTGCCATACTGCCGTTGTCGTAATATCTGCTACGCTGAACAGTCCATGCATGAACGGTACAAAGATAACGATTGCCAGAAGCAGCGTTCCGCTGGCAAATGCTGCCAGACTGTAGGGATTGGACTTAAAGCCCAGCCTGAAAATATTCTTTTTCCCACGGCAGTTGAATCCATGGAACAGTCTGGCCAGTGTCAGTGTGGCAAATGCCATGGTAGAGGCAACCGCAGCATCTGTCTGCAGTCCGATGTAAAAAGCGGTCATGGTTGCTGCTGCGATCAGTGCGCCCTGTCCCATGATTTTCCAGATCAGATTTCCTGTCAGAATGCCCTCGGACGAATCCCGCGGAGGCTCATTCAGAAGTGCCTTGTCTGAGGGCTCCATACCGATGGCAATTGCCGGCAGTGAATCAGTCAGCAGATTGATGAACAGGAGGTGTACCGGTGCAAACGGTACCGGAAGTCCCATAATGGACGTATACAGTACGGAGATAATCCCGGCCATATTTCCTGAAAGCAGGAACAGAATGGCATTTTTGATATTGCGGTACACATTTCTGCCGTTCAGTACTGCCTTGATGATTGTTGCAAAATTGTCATCGGACAGAATCATTGCCGCTGCATCCTTGGAAACCTCTGTTCCTGTAATTCCCATCGCGACACCGATATCTGCCTTCTTGAGTGCCGGTGCATCATTCACACCGTCCCCCGTCATGGATACGATCTTTCCGCTTCTCTGCCATGCATCAACGATACGGATCTTATTTTCCGGTGACACACGTGCATAGACCGATATCTTTGTGATCTTCTGATCCAGTTCTTCATCCGTCATTGCATCCAGTTCAGAACCTGTCAGTGCAAGGTCGCCATCTTCAAAAATACCGATCTGCCTTGCAATCGCAGTTGCTGTAATCTTATGATCTCCCGTGATCATTACGGTTTTGATTCCTGCCTTTTTAGCCTGCTGCACTGCTTCGGCAGATTCCTGTCTCGGCGGATCCATCATGGCGATCAGACCAAGGAAAACATAATCATATTCTGTTTCAACTGTCAGCTTTTCTTCTGACTCCTTATAGGCAAATGCAAGGACTCTGAGTCCGCTCTCTGAGAACTTCTGGTTCTGAACTCTGATCGCCTCTCTGTCTGCATCTGTGAGCGGACGTACGCCATCTGCATCTTCAATGCTGACGCATCTGTCGATCAGAACATCCACTGCGCCCTTGGTCAGTACCGTCTGCACGCCGTGCAGTCTGCACTTTGTACTCATCAGTTTACGATCAGAGTCAAAAGGCACCTCTTCATCACGCAGAATGACCTGACGGACATCCTCTTCGTTCATTCCTTCTTCTCTGAACAGTGCATTATCCCGCACTTCGATCTTGCGAAACATTTCCAGCAGCGCATATTCTGTCGGATCTCCGATGCCTTTTCCTTCCACAATACTGGAGTCATTGGTCAGAATTGCATCATACAGAAGGTATCTGGAGAGATGTTCCCTGATATCAAGTGTCGCCGGGTCTGCCTCAGTACCGTTTAAATATACCTTCTGCACTGTCATCTTATTCTGTGTAAGTGTTCCCGTCTTATCCGAGCAGATAACAGATACACAGCCCAGGCTTTCTACAGCCTTCAGTTCCTTGATAATGGCATTTTCACGCGCCATTTTCTGTGTGCCCATTGCCTGCACAATCGTGACAATGGAACTCAGTGCTTCCGGAATTGCAGCAACTGCAAGCGCTACTGCAAACATCAGTGAATCCAGAAGTGACATGTTCCGGTAAATTGACAGTGCAAATACAATCGCACAGATTACCATGATCAGAATGGCCAGTTTCTTGCTGAAATCATCCAGCTTCTCCTGCAGCGGTGTTTTTCTTTCCTTTGCCGCATTCATCAGCCCTGCAATCTTGCCAAGTTCTGTCGTCATTCCGGTATCTGTCACAAGCACCATTGCACGTCCGTATACCACAAGGCTTCCGGAATGTACCATGTTGGATCTGTCTGCCAGAGGCGTTTCCTGTGGCAGCGGATCACTGAATTTATCCACATTGGTGGATTCTCCGGTAAGAGAACTCTCATTTACCTGCAGTGAATAGCTGTGCAGAATTCTTCCGTCTGCGACAATCATATCTCCTGCTTCAAGCAGTACGATATCTCCAGGTACAAGTTCACGTGACGGAACTTCAATTTTCACCCCATTACGCATTACCTTTGCATTCGGTGAAGACAGCTGCTTCAGACTGCTTAAGGATTTCTCCGCCTTGATATGCTGTACGGTTCCCAGAATCGCATTCAGAATCAGTACTGCAAAAATAACAATTGTGCTCTCCACGCTTCCTGAAGCCATGGAGACAATTGCCGCTATGATCAGAATCACAACGAGCAGATCGCAGAACTGTGACAGAAAAACCTGTATGATGCTTTTCTTCTTGCCTTCACTCAGTACATTTTCACCTTTTTCACGCCGGATTTCTTCCACTCTGGCATCCGACAGACCGGTTTCCGTAACGTCATACTGCTCCAGCAGCTTTTCTGCCGGTACTTCCCATTTTGCTTTCCCTGACATCTGTTTTTCTTCGCTCAATTTTTTCTCTCCTCTAAGATTGTCGGTTCATCCATTCCTGCTGTAAAAAAAGAGACTCCTACCGCACATCATCAAATGTGCGATAATAGTCTCATTCTTTTCTCAGTGTATCTTCCGGTTTTTTCAAACGGCATGACGAAAGACACAATATCTGTCACAGACAGATATGAATTACTCCCTAATATCTGTAACCAAAGTATCATGCCGGATAAGAACGCGTCAAGTAAATTTTCTGAAAAATCTGTCAGTATCATACCTTCCGTATTTTTCATCGCATGCCCTCACACCCGCAGAAGTCCTCTGCTCATGAATTCTCCCATGTTCTGATTCTGACTGTATGTACAACAAAACGTTTCGTTCCGCCTGCCGCTCCTGAACAGGTGGACAGGTTCAGAATCTCCGGTCTCTTCGAGAAATCAATTTCATCCGGGCATTCGTACATGGAACGCCTCCGTACTGCCTTTACATAAGCATCATATGCATCATCCGTGGTGATTTCATCATATACGGAACTTCCTGTCTGCGTTGTTTCATAGGCAAAAACCTCATACTGATAGATTCCCTCTTTCGTATAAACAAACACATACGGATTGTTTTCAAGCAGATATCCGTTGCCCTTCTTATACAGAAGCTTTAATGAGCCGAACATGGACAGGTTCCGCATATTATGTCCGAATACAAAATCACTGCGACCGTCAAATTGCTCATTGCTGAGTGTATCCATGAAAATACATCCTGCCTTGTTGCTCTTCCCGTCAAAGGTAGCATGAATATATTCATTTTCCTTCTGTTCCTTCACGATCGGATAGCTGATGTCCAATGCTTTAAAGGAAAGCCAGCCGATAAAATCAGGATTGATTTTCTCAAGTGCTGCATAATCGACCTTCAGATCCGGAGTGATTTCGCTGCTGTCCTGTGAGCCGGAGGTGCCGGAGACGTCTGATGCAGAGGCTGCCGTCCCTGCCGTTTCCTGCACCGCCTGATCTGCCAGTTCCTGGTATTCATGATCCGCAGTCTGATATTCTCTCTGATCCAGATAAATCTGAACTCCTTCATACACTGCAACTGCCGCGCACACAAGAATCAGAAGATAACGGACTGCTGTCAGAACCCTGCTGCCGCTTTTTCTCCTTTTCCTGTTTTTCTGATTTCGCTCCGGATCTTCATTTGTATCTGTCTTTATGTTTTCTGTCTGCTTCTCATCCATACCATATTCTCCGTCAAGTCAGATTTTCCGCGGCAGTCAGCCGGTTATATCAGAATGCCCCGTTCTGCCGGGGAATCAGTGCTTTCATGTCCTCCGGAAGTTCTGCGGTAAATTCCATCTGCCTGCCATTTACCGGATGCGTCAGCTCCACATGTGCTGAATGAAGCGCAGTCCGTTCCATTCCATACCAGTCAGACAGCTCTGCGCCGTACA
Source organism: uncultured Butyrivibrio sp. (assembly GCA_964388815.1). GTDB lineage: Bacteria > Bacillota > Clostridia > Lachnospirales > Lachnospiraceae > Butyrivibrio. Next base: position 28,980 of record CAYMBY010000026.1, read on the forward strand.
ACCGGTCTCCCAGCAGCGGATGTCCTGTTGCCGCCATATGGACACGGATCTGATGCGTTCTTCCCGTTTCAAGCTGCAGGCGTACAAGTGCATAGCCTTCCATCTGCTGCTCTACATGAAAATGAGTTACCGCACGGTCTCCGTCCGGGCTTACCCTGCGGATCATTCTGACACCGGGCGTATCACTGATCGGAAGATCAATTGTGCCGTCCTGCTGTTCCATGGTTCCTGCGCACAGCGCAAGATATTCCTTGAGCCGCTGCCCTTTCTGCCCCTGCATGGACAGTACTGCCGTTGCCCGCCTGTTCTTGCCGAACAGAATGATCCCTGATGTTTCGCGGTCCAGCCTGCCGACTGCCCGCATGACATGTGCTTCCCCGCTTTGCTGATAATGCCAGGCCAGACGATTGCACAGTGAATCCGTAAAATGTCCGTGAGACGGATGCACCACCATCCCCGCCGGTTTATTCAGACAGATCAGATCCTCGTCTTCATAGAGGATTTCCAACGGACCTTCCTGCGGAATAATTTCTGAAGCCTGCTCTATATTCTCATGTAAGGTTACCTGAAGCATTTCTCCGGGAACCACTTCTTTTCTTACCGTTACCCGCACACCATCGACCATGATGCCGTCTTCATACATCTTGGCATGACTGATTTCTCTGCGTGAAAGCTTCAGCTGCACCTGCAGCAGCTCTCTCACCGGTTTTCTGTCATCCTGCGGCATGACGCGGTAATTCAAAACTCTGACCGCCATATATAATATACCTGCAACTTCATTAAAATACAGTGCCTCTGCACCTGAGCGCTATGCCGAGGCTGTGTTGCAGCCTCGTTAAATTCAGGTGCCTCTGCACCTGAATTTATTATATCATGATGCAATGCGAATACGATACTGTTTCTTCGCTCAGCTGCCCCTGAACTTCAGCGGCATCAGACTCTGCTGCAGTTTCGTGTTATGCCGCTGCTTCACTTCTATTGTATCAAAAAATACCTTCCACAGACGTTCCACCTCTTCCTCTGATGTTTCCGCCAGCCCCGTAAGCGCTGCAATCTGCGGAATCTGTTTCCCGATCTGCTGCGAAATATACCAGCCGCTTCCCGCTGCATGAATTCCCGCTTCATCATGAACAGAATCATAAATCAGGAAATTTTCTTCCGGAAACCGGTCTGAAAAGTGCGGCATGAGCAGAACCACAACCTTTGCCTCCGGTGTGATTCTCGATGTCATCAATGTATGTACGTTCTTTTCTCCGAAGAGCATCAGTGCGGAAGATGTCTCCACCTTCTGCATCGTATGTTCACGAAACCGCAGAAATTCATTCCAGTGGCATGCCTCTCTGCTGACCTTCCGGTCTATGGCTCGCAGCCTTGCCACATATGGATCTGAATAAAAATCCACAGTCTTCTCTCCGTTCGCAAATCCCCGCACCAGAAAATGGTAGATCACATCCGCCTTATCCGGTGCATCAGACAGCGCTGTATACATGACCATGTCATAGGCATCTGCGCCGACCTTCCTGATCAGTGCATCTCTGACGCTGGCCGCATGTGCCTGATTCATCGGTATCTGCCTGACCTCACTGAACAGTTCCATATCTCCGTCCCTGCTGTCTCCCGTCCGGATCTGCGTATCCGCATGACCGTACCGGAGAGTATATGCCGCATGCACTGCAGACAGAATACCCTCCGGCGAATCTTCACAGTATAAAATATGTTTCATCACGCATTTCCTCCAATCCCGAAGTCAAACAGAGACAACTGCTCATACTGCACCCCTTCCTTCGTCAGAAGGAACCTGTTTTTGTCATCCACGAGATAATTCATAAGTGAATTTTCATTCATATTGATGCGGTACATCATTTTTCCTTTACAGGTAACAAAATAAACCGCACGCTTCATCACCACACCCATTCTGGTCAGATCCGCAAAATCCAGGATACCGCCTCTTCTTGCTGCAACGATTCTTCTGGCACTTGTCACACCGATTCCCGGAACCTGCAGCAGCGTCTGATATGACGCCCTGTTCACCTCCACCGGAAACTTCTCCAGATGCCTGAGCGCATAATCGCATTTCGGATCCAGCAGCATATTGAAATTCGGACGCTGCGGCGTCAGCAGATCTTTTACATCAAAGCCGTAAAAACGCAGCAGAAAATCAGCCTGATACAGTCTGTGTTCCCTGTCCAGAATAGTTCTGCCACTCCACTGCGGCATATCAGAATCATGATTGACATTAATGAATGAAGAATAAAAAACTCTTTTCAGATCAAACTTCCGGTAAAGCTGTTCTGTTACGGACATAATCTGATAATCATTTTCCCCTGTTGCTCCGATAATCATCTGCGTGGACTGACCTGCAGGAACAAAGCGTCCCATATTGCCATCGGGCCTTTGCTGCAGGAAATTCTGCATACTGCTTTGCATGTCTCCGTTCTGCACGGCAGGCTTTCGCACCCGGAACCTGTCTGATGAAGATACTGACGTACTCCTGCCCGGCAGCAGAATACCGTCATTTGATACCCCTATTCTGCGGATCTGGTCCTGCTGCCCTCTTCTGTCCAGTTCAATCCCGTTCTGAATCATCCGCATCGGCTTCAGAATCGTTTCCCTGGTCTTATTCGGTGCAAGCCTTCGCAGTCCGTCTGCTGTCGGCAGCTCCAGATTCACACTCATCCGGTCTGCAAGCCACCCGATCTCCTGCGTGATTTCCATGGATGCCCCCGGAATCGTCTTGACATGGATATATCCGCCGAACCGGTACTTCGTCCGAAGCAGCCGGACCGCCTCCAGCATGCGTTTCACAGTTTCCTCCGGATTCGGATAGATCCCGGAACTCAGAAACAGTCCTTCAATATAATTTCTTCTATAAAATTCAATTGTCAGAGAAGCCACCTCTTCCGGCGTAAAAGTCGCGCGGACCACATCATTCTGTGACCGGTTGATGCAATATCTGCAATTGTAACAGCATTCATTGGTCATCAGAATTTTCAGAAGGGATACACACCTGCCGTCTGCCGCAAATGCATGGCAGATTCCGCCCTTTACCGCATTGCCGATGCCGTGTCCGTTTCCTTTTCTCTCCACACCGCTTGACGTGCAGGCCACATCATATTTGGCTGCATCTCCGAGTATTTCCAGCTTCTCTTCCAGTGTCAGATTTTCTCCGATAATCATCTATTTGTCCTCTGATCTGATTATGTGAACATGTGTTCTCGAATGTATGTTCTGATTATATAATATCCGAATATATGTTTCAAGTATCAAATCTGTATGCTGTCTGATTGTCTGCCGGAAAAGAGTCTGTTATAATAATGAAGGATGCACGATCCGTGCACAGATTGGGAGGAATTCATGACAGATTATATTGTACTCGTAGTAATTGCCGTTATCATATATCTGAGTTATCGCAAAAACAAAGAAAAGATTGCCGGCGCTGACGTCCTTGGCAAACCTGTTCCGGGTATTCCGAAGCCTACTGTTCCCGGTGTCCCCAGAGTTTCTGAAGTTCACACTGCGGGTAAGACAGATCAGAAAGCGCCTCAGTACATCGTCCACACAGAACTTGAGAATGGTTATATGAACCTGAACGGCGTCCGCGTCAAAATCAAGGATGCAGACAAACTGGAATGGTAATCGCATTGCAACAGAATTCTGTTCAGAAACGAGGATAACCAGATTTTGAAAGATATGCTGACTCTTACAGAGGCCTGCCGCGAACTGTCTGTTTCTGCCGCCACAGGCCGTAACTGGGTGCGTCTTGGCAAACTCACCCCTGCTTCCTATACCGCACATCATGCGCCTCTGTTCGCCGCTTCCGATATTTCCGAAATGAAAGCTTCTATTCTGAGCGGTTCTGTTTCCGCACTGAAATCCCGCCGTAACAAAAAATATATCTCAGGAAACGGTACCGCTTCTTCCTATCCGGTTACCGACTCTTCCTGCTACACGGAAATCAATACACTGATCCGGGCGCTGCCCTGCGTTCCATCTGACAGGACGCTGCGTCTTCTTTTATGCGACTGCGCACTTCAACTGCTGATACAGTCCGGCGCCGGCAGCGACACTGTACGGATACTGCTGCATCCGCTTGCAGATAACGCAGTCTCTGTCCATGCACTGCAGACCGGAATCTCTGAATTTTACCGGAATGATCTGCAGATAAAAAGACCGGTCTATCGCTATACCCGTGGAGAAGATACCCTTGGGCTTTTATATATGTCTCTTCGTAACATCGGAAGTCGCAAGGCAACCGGCTCCTATTACACGCCATCACACATCATTGATCAGCTTCTGACACATCTGCCGGTCAGACAGGCCGGCACTTCCTGCCGTCTGATCGATCCCAGCTGCGGGACCGGAAGTTTTCTCATGCACCTTCCTGCAGATACTGCGCTCTGTGATCTTTACGGCTGTGACATTGATCCGGTTGCCATTGCCATTGCCAGAATCAATCTTTCCATGTATTTTGAAGTACATGACCCGGAAGGAATCAGGGTCATCTGTCATAACCTTTTTGTCTCCGACTGGCTGCTTCCGGATATGCCGGAGGATATCCGCACACTCAGATATGACTGCATCATCGGCAATCCGCCATGGGGCTATGATTTTACGCCGGAAATGCACACTGCACTCTCGGAACGCTATCAGTGCGCAGACACTGCACGTCCGGAATCCTATGCTCTTTTCCTTGAACGTTCTCTGAAATGTCTGCGTCCGGAAGGCACGCTTTCCTTTGTTCTGCCGGAAGCCATCCTGCAGGTGAAATCACATCAGGCCATCCGCGAACTGATCTGCCGAACTGCGCACATCCGCCGGCTTGATTATCTTGGCAATGCCTTCTGCGGTGTACAGTGCCCCTGCATCATTCTCACACTCTGTGCCTCAGCGCCTTCCGTTCCTGCTCCGGATATACAGGTACGCCTTCAGAATCGCGAATTTCCGGTATCCGCAACACGTCATCTTCCTGCCTCAAATCTTCACCTTCTGTGTGATGACCGTGAATACCGGATTCTGCAGAAGC
>CAYMBY010000027.1:0-38209 GCA_964388815.1 uncultured Butyrivibrio sp.
CCATCCTTTACAATAATCCGCAGGTCCTGACAGGTCTGACCCAATATGCTTTCCAGTGTCTTTTCCAGCTTTTCTCCTGCGTTAAATGAAACTACAATGATATTAAAAAAAACTTTCATGTTGTGCCTCCCGGCATCTTCAGTATCCCTTATCGGACAGAATCGGCGGCATATCATGAAACATAAATGTCTGATATGGCAGGATCCTGACTCCATCGTCACCTGCATGACGCATATACATGATAAAATACCCTGCACAGGCCAGTACGGTAAGGGCCTTGAACAGCTTGCGCTGACGGTCTTCCGGTATTCTCAGAAGAATCGCAGGGATAAAAAGTATCTGTGTCACTGTCAGGTAATAACCGATTCTGGATATTACCGGCAGGAACGAGCAGAATACATACAATACCAGTGCCAGTATATTACAGTGAAAATAAAATTCGATGCGCCTGTTGCCGCGTACCGTCTGCCGGTAATACAGGAGTGAAAGAATCAGGACGGCAATGCATCTTGCAATATTCACATAGCTGGTCCCGCCGCTTAAATACTCCGTATTCTTATAGGACGGATACAGCCAGACCGCCAGCTGCAGGTACTGATCCCGCAGAAAAACAAAGGTGATACACAGACAGCCTCCGGCAAATGCCATCCATTTTTTCCATTTCATCTGCGCCAGTACATATAATACCAGTACTACCAGAAGTGATTTATGAAATGTCGATCCGATGAGAATCAGCAGTACAAACCTCGGCCAGTCTCTTTCGATCACATACCGGATGGAATAAACTGCAATTCCAAGCGCCAGGTAGTACCGGACCGTACTGATCGACTGAAAATAATACCCCAGCAGCATAAACATGGCAAAGGTCCAGGTGAAGGAATCCGCCTGCTGCCAGAATGCTGCCAGAAAAACTGCCGGAATCAGAAAGGCAAATACCGCAAACACCAGCAGAAAATTCTCATATCCGCACAAATGATAGATCAGCCATGTCAGCAGATTAAAGCCGACTTCTGTCGGCACATATGCGCCGGAATACACCAGGTGCATGAATTCCACATATCTGGCATAATCATTACCGACATTGATCCTGCATGCGGCTACCGCAAACAGCACGATAAAAACAGCTGCCATGCAGATCCGGTTCAGCATGTCCTGTCTGGTAATGCCGATATAAACATCTCTGTACGGCGTTTTTGTATTTACTCCTGCTGCCTGCGGATGAACGATCAGAACACCGAGTCCGATTGTCAGCAGAGTCATTCCCATATACAGCCACATATCAGACGCTTTGAATTCCTTTCTTCATGAGTGCATAGCATTTCCCGAAAGACATCTTACGGCACATGGTATTCCGGTGTCTGAGCAGGAACCGAAGTCCCAGCAGATATGCCATTCTGCCGTAAAGGAAATGATACAGAACACCCCTGTCCGTAAAAAACTTTTCTGTATAGCCTTCAAACCAGGTTGATTTACGTGCGATTTCATATCCGATTTCAACCGGCGAGCGGAAGATATGAAGGCCTTTCTGCAGACACTCATGCAGGAAAAGACTGTCCTCTCCGTTACTGTACTGTGCTCCGCCTCCGAACAGGAGTGAGAACATGACATTCGCTTCCCGGAGTTTTCTGGTTCTGACACAGATACTGTAGGCCGGATATCTTCCGTAATTATACCATCTGACACGTCCAAAGGCATGATTATGATAGGTTTCCCTGCCTTCTGACTGATGGATATTGAACAGGATCATATCCGCTTCCGGATGGCGGTCAAATTCATCCGCAATATCCTGTGCAAAACCGGCCCGGTACCGGATATCCTCATCCCCGAACAGAATCAGCTCGGAATCCGCATAAAGCATCGCTGTATTCCTGGAAAGGCCGACACCACGGGCATCGCTGTCATAACAGCGAATCCGGTATTTTTTATATACATATTCAGAATAACTGTTTTCATGACACTGGTTCACAATCAGTGCATCTGTTTCCAGATTCATCTGTGCTGCAAGCGTCACTGTATTCTGATTCACTGCTGAGATCAGAATCTGAATTCTGGTCTTTTCGCGCTGTTCTTTTTCCATTTCCGCCTCACATCATCAGAATCTGTAATAGTGCTTCAGAAATACCGGATCTGCCTGCGTCAGCAGAATTCCCAGAATCGGACAGTCATGCTTATGAAGCTGACTGATCATATGCTCTGCCATTGTTCCGTTCCGCTCTCCTGCCTTCAGGATCAGAATGACACCATCCGTTTCATGAAGCCCGCGATAGCTGTCCGGACCTGTTCCCGGTGTCTGCAGTGCCTGCACTGCTGTTTTCTGAAAGTCAAAATTACTCCGGATCAGTTCGTGCAGTGCTGTCGATGCCTTTGTCGCATTCTGTCCGTTTTCTCCGTCGGAAACAGCAATCAGTGCCACCTTCTGCTGACCGCTGATGGAATGTTCAAATGCTGCAATCAGTTCATTTCTGAATCTTTCCGGAAGCTGTCTGCCTTCCGGTGCGAGAACACCCAGTACCGGAATATGGTACCTGCGTTCGCAGTCTTCCGGCACATAAACCGCATCATTCAGACAGTCCGCAAGCAGCAGAATCAATATGGCAGCAATACCTGCCACAACCGCGCCGGTAATAACCGCAGCAGCGGTCCGATCTGACCAGGTAACCAGTGCCGGCTCAGAACTGCTCCTGACATCTATTCCCTCAAATTCACTGTGCTTTTCTCCGAAACTGACAAGCGAATCATCCGTTGCCTTCAGAATGGCCTTTGTCAGCGCCTGATCATGATTCGTAACCGTCAGCACCATCACTCTTCCGTCGGAAGGAATCTCCGCATCCGTACTGGCAATTACTTCTGCTCTTGTCACGCCGCTCATACTGCCTGCTGCCGTATCTGTATCCCCAAGCTCAGGTACGCCCTGTGCGGAAAGATTCTTCATGGTCTGATTCAGAATGTCATCCGTTGACATCAGCAGATTCCAGGTATAGGCATTATAGTAGTCATAAACCTTGCCGGATTCATCATAGGCAAAGCTGATATAGAGCTTCGACTCTGCGCTGTAAGATTTTGCCGGCCCGAATGTCACCGTGGCAAGGAAATAGATCCCGCCGCCAATCAGGGCACCTGCCAGGACTGCTGCCGGAATGATCCATATTCTGTGTATCAGTCTCAGATAAAAGCTTCTCAGATTCAGCATTTCACTGCGATGTTCATTTTCATCTCTGCTCATCAGCGTTCTTCCTGATCCTTTTCTTCCTTCATTGCCGTAATCTGATTTTCTTCCACACCTTCCGTGCTTTCCGGCGTAAAGAGAATCTTCAGTGTCAGCAGCATCAGCTTGATATCCAGCCATACAGAATAATTCTGAATATAGGTCAGATCCAGTTTGAGCTTATCATAGGGCGTCGTATTGTATTTGCCGTAGACCTGTGCATAACCTGCAAGTCCGGCTTTAACCTTCATACGATATGCAAATTCCGGCATGTCTTCCATATACTGTCTGATGATCTCCGGCCGTTCCGGTCTTGGTCCGATAAAGGACATATCACCACAGAGAATATTGAACAGCTGCGGAAGCTCATCAATTCTGCAGGAACGGATGAATTTCCCGATCGGTGTGATTCTGGAATCATTCCTTGATGCAAGCCTTGCGACGCCGTCTTTTTCCGCATCCACTCTCATGCTGCGGAATTTCATAATCTTAAACTCTTTCTGATAAATGGTACAGCGTACCTGCTTATACAGAACCGGTCCGCCGTCATAGCATTTGATAATGATCGCGGTAACAAGCATAATCGGTGAGGTCAGAATGATCAGCAGCAGCGAAAAGACAATATCAATCAGCCGTTTGATCGCCCGCTGCTCAATTTTGATCGAATACTCCCTGATCAGCAGAATCGGTGTATCAAACAGATGCATCTGATCTGCCCCCTTGATCAGGACATCCGGAATCTTGGGCATAATGTATACACGAAGTGACCTGGAATAGCAGAATTTCAGAAGCAGATTTCTTTCCTTGGTCGGAATGTCCCAAAGAACCACTGCATCATATTTTTCCCCGCATTCCGCTTCGATGACTTCAATTCCTTCTGAAATGTTCACGCACTTTGAAATATGATACCGGTCGCTTCTGGTGCTGAATTTGTGAAGGATATCATCAATCGGATGCTCTCCGCTGACCAGCAGCATTTCTCTTGGCGGGAACAGTGCCTTGTAAATTGCATTACTTACATAAGTCCAGATAAAGGACAGGATCAGTTCCAGTCCCAGAATTTCAAAAAACGGTCTGGCCGGAACCAGCCAGTTTCTCATCAGTGATAACTGAAAATAGGAAATGACATTTACCATAAGCAGAGAAAAAATCTGTGAGAAAAATACATCCAGCGGCTTCAGATATCCGATTTTCAGTCCGCCGTAGGTATTGGAAAAAAACAACATCAGGACAAAGTAAATGGCAATGACCAGAACATGTCCCCAGAAATAGAACTTCAGTCCGTTTCCGAGTGCATAGCCTTCCGCACTGACTCTGGGCATGCTTAGAATAGGGTAAAACACATGATACCAGAACCATGCATACACCCCTGTCTGTAAAATCAGTTCAATCAGTCCTGAAAGAAGTACTACAATTCTTTTCCTAGATTCCAGCTGTTTCATATGATCGTACTCTTACCTCTTTCAAATTACCGTCAGCAGATATAGCTGCAATACGGTTATATTCTTCGTGCCGTTGCACGAATCGCCCATCCTGCAAAATGTACCGCAGATGAGACCGGTCCAAGTTCTGCAACCGTTCTGTACAGATTCCAGATTCTTCCGGCTGCTTCCACCTTATTGGAAGAAAGAGATCCCGGTGGTCTTCTGTATATGGTCAGTACCCGGTCATAGCCATAGGCTGTCACACCTGACTTTAAGATACTCCACCAGGTTGCCGTATCTTCACTTGGTACATCCGGCATATGGATCGCCTTTTTACTGATCTTCTCCAGATCAAAAAGTACCGTTGAAGTAAATATGACCGTGCGCGACAGCGCATGCCGGAAATCCAGCTGCTGCGGTGCGTGTACGATTCTGCCTGTAGGCTGCGCCTGTTCGTCTCCGAATTCATAGGATGTAAAAACAAATGCCGCATCCTTCTGCTGCATGAATGCAAGCTCCTGCTCCAGTTTCTCCGGAAGCCAGACGTCATCCGCATCCAGAAACGCGATGTATCTGCCTCTGGCAACATCAATACCGACATTACGTGCACGCGCTGCGCCTTCATTACGCTCCTTGCGTACCAGATGAATTCTCGCCGGATCCATGCTGCTCTGACTGAGTGCACTCTTGATTCTGGCACAGCTGTCATCTGACGAGGCATCATCCACCAGAATCAGTTCCCAGTCTTTCCAGGTCTGTTTTTCCACCATGGCAATTGTTCCGCCGATATAGCTTCCCGCATTATACACCGGCACAATAATACTTACCATATCATCACCTTACAGTTCTTCTTTGACAAGATAAATCGGTCTCTTTTTCACTTCAAGATAGGTTTTGGACAGGTACTGCCCGATAATGCCCATGCAGAACAGCTGCACACCGCTGATCAGGGAAATAATGCAGACCAGTGACGGCCATCCGGATGTGGGATCCCCAAACATTGCCTTCCGGACTATGGTAAATATAATCAACACAAACGCCAGAAAGCAGAATATCACACCCATAATGGATGCCAGTGCCAGCGGCACTGTGGAAAAAGCGATAATTCCGTCAAGCGCATAGATGAAAAGCTTCCAGAACGACCATTTGGTCTCTCCCTTTTTCCGCTCGATATTCTCATATTCCAGCCACTTCGTTTCAAAGCCGACCCAGCTGAAAATACCCTTGGAGAAACGGTTATATTCATCCAGTGACAGGATCGCCTCTACAAACTGTCTGGTCATCAGTCTGTAATCTCTTGCGCCGTCTACGATCTCCGTGCGCGACATTTTATTGATCAATGAATAAAATCTTCTGGCAAACCAGGATCTGATCGGCGGCTCTCCGGTTCTGGATACACGTCTGGTAGCCACGGAATCATAACCGTCATTTATGATATATCCGTACATTTCCGGCAGCAATGCCGGCGGATCCTGCAGATCGCAGTCCAGCATCGCCACATAATCCCCTTTTGCCTTCTGCAATCCCGCGTAAATTCCGGCTTCCTTTCCGAAATTTCTGGAAAAGCTGACAAGATGTACTCTCTCATCTCTGTCATGAAGTGCTCTGACATTTTTCACTGTGCCGTCTTTTGACCCGTCATCCACATAGATAACTTCCAGTTCAATGTCCTGCGCATGGAAAAAAGTCTCTGTCTTCATCAGCTCATCATAAAAATCCGATATATTTTCTTCTTCGTTATAACACGGAACGACGATACTCAGCAGTTTCATTTCGATACCTTCCATTTATGACATATACAGAACTATTCTACCATAACATTGCAGATTTTTAAAATCTTCTGAAATTCTTAAACATATGGGTCCTTCATATTAATTAATTACTTCTACACTGAAGATATGACAATCAAATACAGTACTACCAAAATCAACGCTCTTCAAGTCATCCGTGCATTCGCTTTCATGGCTATTTTTTCATACCACTGCAGCCTGAGTGCACTGGGCTCGTGGGGCGTTTCCGTTTTCTTTATTCTCTCCGGCTTCGTTCTGACCTACAGCCATTACAATCGTCCAGATCATCTGTCCTTAAATCCCGTTTCCGCCATCCGCTTCGCTGCAGGTAAAATTGCAAGACTGTATCCGCTTCATCTTCTCATGCTGGTTCTGAGCATTCATTATGAAAGACTGCTGATGTTCAACCGCTATGAACTGATTCACTTTGCCACAAAACTTGCCGCCAACGTAACGCTCACGCAGAGCTGGATTCCCTTAAGTGACTATTATTATTCTTTCAACATACTTTCCTGGTACCTTTCCGACATGGTATTTCTTTATTTTCTTTTTCCCTATATTCTTGCCATGCTCCATCGCTGCAGAAGCAGAAAACAGGTGATTATCATTGCGCTGTCTGTCTTTATGCTGCAGTTTTTCTTTGGATGTTTTCTGCGAAACCCCCGGATCTTTGTTACTTCCGCCTATCCGTTCAGCCACTGGCTTACTTACGTATGCCCTCTTTTCCGCAGCGGAGATTTTCTGATCGGCTGCAGCCTCGGATATCTGTTTCTGAACAGAAAAGCATCTGTCTCATCCGTGCAGCTGTATACCGTTCTCGAAGCAGCCGCGCTGTCCCAGATTCCTGTGATCATGCTATTTGAAAAACTGTATATCATGCATCACGGCACCAGCTGGTGGAGTGAGAGCATTCTTTTTCTCCCCCTTACAGCTTTCCTTGTTTACATTTTTGCCTGCAGTCAGGGATGGATTTCCCGGAAGCTTTCTTCCTGCAAAGTGCTCCTCTTCATCGCCGAGCTCTCTCCCTACGCCTACCTGATTCACTTTATCGCTTTCCGTGAAACTTTCCACCATGTCAGCAGCTCAATGCCCCGTACTCCCGCACTCTGTATTACTGTTCTTATTGTTGCTGCAATATCCGTTTCCGGTTCCATGCTGTATCAACGTGTACTGTCATATTTTACCCGCAGAAGCAGTACATGAAATATGCTATGCAGAACTGACAATATTATTAATAGCGCTCCTCATTTTTCTTACTGTTCATCTTCATTATTTTCCTGTAACGACAGTAATTTCATGCATGTGGAAACTGTTATAAATATTTTGGTTTCCATCGTTCTCTCTTTTATGCCATTGTTGACACGTCTTGTCTTACCTGCTATCATGCAACAGTACTTTATATACACACTCGACATCCTGTCACGTTCAATCGCATCATCGCACGTTTCTTTAGTACGATGCGAGCTGTTTTCATCATCGGTTTACAAATTTCAATATATCTTATTCCTGGATATTTCATGCCCTTCTGCATGCCAAAATCGAGAAACAGCCTTTGGACAGACCTTGAACCAGTGTAACGTAAAAGAAGCCCCGGATTGATTCTTATCATCCGGGGCTTCTGAATTTATGATCTGATTTTATTTCCGGCTGTTCTCAACGTTCCGCACGCATCGGATTACTCAGGAAATCTTCATAGGTAAGACGGATTCCTTCTTCCAGCTCTGTCTTATAGGTCCATCCAAGTCCTGTTGCCTTTGACACATCCAGAAGCTTTCTGGGTGTTCCGTTCGGCTTGCTGGAATCCCAGCGGATTTCTCCCTGATATCCGACAACCTTTGCGACCTTTTCTGTCAGTTCTCTGATGGTCAGTTCTTTTCCCGTTCCTGCATTTACAGTCTCATTTCCACTATAGTGATTCATCAGGAATACACACAGGTTGGCAAGGTCATCCACGTACAGGAACTCGCGAAGCGGACTACCGTCGCCCCAGCAGGTTACGTACGGAAGGTTCTGCTCCTTCGCTTCATGGAATCTGCGGATCAGTGCCGGAAGAACATGGCTGTGTGTCGGATGATAGTTATCATTCGGGCCATAGAGATTGGTCGGCATAACTGAAATGTAATCTGTTCCGTACTGGCGATTAAGGAATTCGCAGTATTTCAGTCCTGAAATCTTGGCCAGTGCATAAGCCTCATTGGTCTTCTCCAGTTCAGAAGTCAGAAGGCAGCTTTCCTTCATCGGCTGCGGTGCCATACGGGGATAAATACATGAACTTCCCAGGAATTCCAGCTTCCTGCAGCCATTCTGCCATGCAGAATGAATGACATTCATTTCCAGAATCATGTTGTCATACATGAAATCTGCAAGTGCCTCTTCATTCGCAACAATACCGCCGACCTTTGCTGCTGCCACAAAAACATAATCCGGCTTTTCCTCTGCAAAAAACTTTTCCACTTCATCCTGTCTGCACAGATTCAGTTCCTTATGTGTGCGGGTGATGATATTCTCATAACCCTGACGCTGAAGTTCTCTGACAATCGCAGAGCCTACCATTCCGCGATGTCCCGCAACATAGATTTTAGCATTTTTTTCCATCATGAATCTTATCCTTCTTCCTGTATTTCTCAGATACGGCTGGCTGCTGCAGCTTTTCTTGCAAGCTCACGGTCATGCGTTGCCATAATATTTACCAGTTCCTCATAGGTCGTCTTCTGCGGATCCCATCCGAGTACGGTTCTGGCCTTGGTCGGGTCACCCCAGAGATTATCCACATCAGTCGGACGAAGCCATTCCGCGTTGACACAGATCAGCATTTTGCCTGTTGCCGCATCATAGCCCTTTTCATCCGCGCCCTCGCCTTCCCAGCGAAGATCAATTCCGTTGGCCTTAAACGCCTTTTCCGTAAAATCACGGACTGTATGCTGAACACCGGTTGCAATAACGAAATCATCCGGCTGTTCCTGCTGCATGATAAGCCACATGCATTCCACATAATCTTTGGCATAGCCCCAGTCACGTTTTGAATCCAGATTGCCAAGCTCAAGATGATCCTGCAGGCCTTCTGCAATACGTCCTGCGGCAAGTGTGATCTTTCTGGTGACAAAGTTTTCACCGCGGCGCTCTGATTCATGATTGAAAAGAATACCGTTTACCGCAAACATACCATAAGCCTCACGGTACTCCTTCATCATCCAGAAGCCATACTGCTTGGCAACTGCATACGGACTGTAAGGATGGAACGGTGTGGTTTCCTTTTGCGGAAGTTCTTCTACCTTTCCATACAGTTCTGAAGTAGAAGCCTGATAGATTCTGGTTTTCCGGGTAAGTCCCAGCATACGGACAGCCTCCAAAATACGAAGTACACCGATAGCATCCACATCACCTGAGTATTCGGGTACATCAAAGGATACCTGTACATGGGACTGTGCGGCCAGATTATAGATTTCATCCGGCTGAACCTCTCCGATGATACGGATCAGAGAACAGGAATCGGACAGATCTCCGTCATGCAGTGTCACAGCACCTTTTGCAAGCAGATGATCAATCCGGGACGTATTGGAAATCGAAGCCCGTCTTGTAATTCCGTGTACCTCATAACCCTTCTCCAGCAGAAGTTCTGCCAGATAGGAACCATCCTGTCCGGTAATACCGGTAATAAGTGCTTTCTTTGCCATATCTGTTAACCATACCTTTCATTTGCTTTGTTCAGAACCGTTGCTATTACGATTTAGCATTATTATATTCCTGTATAAATGCAATTATAATAGAGGAAATTGAATTTTTATAGCATTATCTTGACTTTTATGATATACCGTAAATATGGACACTTATCTTTTTCACGGAAACCTTGTTTCCGCCAACCGAATTCTATATACGCCCTCGGCCTTTGCCAAAAGCAGCCTGCTGCACCTGCAGGAAATCGGAACGCTGAAAGCCCAGAAACCGCATACCAGCAGAAGAGAAAATCTTTCTTCCTACCTTTTTTTTATCATTCTGTCCGGCTCCGGTACGCTTGAATACGACGGTTCATCCTGCGCACTTCATACCGGAGACTGCGTTTTTCTGGACTGTCACAGGGCCTATTCCCATACGACCTCGCCTCAGCTCTGGCAGCTCAAATGGGTACATTTCTATGGTCCGAACATGGGAAGCATATACGACAAATATGCAGAGCGCGGAGGTCCTCCGGTCTTTCATCCTGCAGACCCGTCCCGCTATCTGGCGCTTCTGGATCAGCTCTATGACACTGCATCTTCTGAGGATTATCTGCGCGACATGCGCATTTTTGAAAAGCTGACGACACTCCTGACCCTGCTCATGGAAGAAAGCTGGCATCCGGAGAGCAGCAGGGCATCTTCTCTGAAGAAAAAGAATCTTCAGGAAATTAAGGACTTTCTTGACCTTCATTATACGGAGAAAATCAATCTGGAAGATCTGTCCGAAAAATTCTATATCAACAAATTCTACCTGACCAGAATTTTCCGGGAACAGTTCGGCACAACTGTAAACAGTTACGTACTGCAGTTAAAAATCACACACGCCAAGCAGCTGCTGCGTTTCAGTGACCAGACCATTGAAGAAATCGCAAGAGCCTGCGGCATTACCGATCCGAACTATTTTTCCAGAATCTTCCGTAAAATTGAAGGCATGACCCCGGGAAAATACCGGCGACAGTGGCGCACCGCTCTGCCTATTCACACGGATTGAATCCGTCTGCAAGACTGTCACCGCGCAGCGTGACATCTGCCTTTGCCGGAGATGACGGGAACGGCAGATACCCTGTCTGGTCCCCTTCGATCGGATAATAGAATGTAATCCTGCCAATCTGATATGCCTTTACTTCAAATACCGGATAATCCTGCTGATTTACCAGTTCTGAAGCTTTGAAGCTGCGGATTTCCGGAATCAGCACCCGTACTGATTTATAGGCGACGAACAAAAACATCAGACCTACCAGCGCAGCACATACTGCTGTCGACGCCCGGTCTCCCAGCCTGTGATAAGCGTAGGTTCCGATTCTGTACAGCATCAGTACTGCCGGAAACAGGATGAAAATACTTCCGTACCGGATCAGCGGTGAGCTGAAAAGCCAGAACGCAAGCTGCACATAAAGCACCGTCTCAACAAACAGGAAATCTCCCAGCGTCACCATCCGGTGATGGTTCAGCAAAATCACCTTACTGCTTTTTTCCTGTATTTTCGCTGTACGATGTGACAGCACTGTCATATATACAATCAGTGATACAATCAGGATCACAAGTGAAACCGCATCGGCAATCAGCATGATCTGATTCAGCCGTCCGATTCCGGAAAACCATTTCGGAAACCAGTTGCCGATAGGTTCCGTATATCTGGTCACGTCTGTATATCCGCGCCCGTATACCGCAATTTCTCTCGCATCGTACTCTGCCACGCCTTTCGGAATCTTCCATGACACATGGAAAAGATCAAGTGCAGTAAACGGATAGATCAGCCATCCGGAAAGGATCACATTGCGGATCAGAAACGGTACTGCCGTGATCAGTCCCAGTATCAGACTGCATAGAAACGTCTTCCGGTATTCTCTTCGTTTACTCCGAAGCATCATGACAACCGGCTTTACCGCCAGCAGCAGAACCGGTGCCACTGAAAGCTTGAGTGTCACAGCGTATACTGCCGCCATGCTTAAGAATGCGTAGGGTACCACTGACTTTTCATGTTCATAATCAAGATCCAGCCACTGGATCACAATATAACACACAAGAGTAATGACGAAATAATCCGAAGCCGGGGATACGATTCCGCTATAAATCGTAAACAGATAATAAATGGCTACCAGCCTTGCCGCATCAGGCACAGTCGGCTGTTTTCTTCTGCGGATGTTCTTCAGATCCACACACTGCCATGCCAGAAGAAGTGCAAAATAGCCTGCCATGACATGATAGGACTGTTTTCCCAGGAATGAAAAACTGTATAGCGCAGAAAGCGGAAATGCTGCACTGTTATAAGCCAGTCTGAGATGAAGATTGCCCAGTCCCTTTACCGCACCGAAAGTTTCAATCCAGTGAATTGCCTGTGCATGGTACAGACCGGTATCATAATGCATGATTCCATGAGAAGTGCCGAAGGCCAGAAGGAAAAAGACGCCGAGATACAGCCAGGAGCTTCCTGTTGAAAGCATTGCCATCCAGTGTCTGAAGCCCTCCGCCCCGTACTGCCTGATATGCGGAATCGCAATAAACATGCAGACCATCAGAAGCAGCAGATTCGCCCAGAGACCAACGCCCCCAAAAAGGCTGAAAACTTCGGCATACAGTGTGACCGCAATAATTCCGGTCAGGAGATAACTTTCGCGAAAACGTACATGATATGGATGTATCTTTTCTCCGCGAAGACTCTGCATACATGACATCGATGTCATAAATTTCAGAAGGCCATATCCGATCACATATGTAGTTGCAATCACGTAAAGCCAGATCAGAATTACTACCAGCATAGCGTGTCCATCTCCCCGCAGCTTTTATTTTTTATACCATGATTGCGCAGACCGCAAATCCGATGATCACGCCAAGTATTGCTCCCATGCATACCTGAAGCGGAGTATGTCCGACAAATTCCTTCAGTTTTTCTTCCACCGGCATTTCTTTGCCCATGTCGGTAAAGAAATCCATCATGCTGTTCAGCACCTTGGCCTGAATTCCGGTCTCTCTCCGGACACCCATCGCATCATGCATGACAATCAGTGCCATGATCCCTGCCAGTGCAAACTGATAGCTTCCGCCGCCGTAGTTGATCCCGGTCGCCGTAACCAGTGCCATTACCGTTGCCGAGTGAGAACTCGGCATGCCGCCGTCACCCACCATACGTTCAGGTACAAAAGATTTTGTCACCCACATATGAATCAGTGTCTTCAGAATCTGTGCAATGATCCAGCCCCAGAACGGTGCCATCAGCACCTCATTATGCACCATATCATACAAAAAGTTCATTGGTCAGCCTCCAGTCGCAGAAACAATCCGCTCACTTCAGAATAAAATCCTTCATATATCTTTCAATTGCGTCATGCCAGTCTGCAAAGGTATAGCCACCGGTAAGCTTCAGCATATAATTCTCCAGAATAGAATATTTCGGTCTGGGCGCTGTCGTCGGATTCATCTGCGCATACTGCTGTGTGCTCACATGGTTTACATGCGTGGCAACACCGGCAATACGGAAGATTTCTTCTGTGAAATCTGCCCAGCTGCAGGAGCCTTCGCAGGTTCCATGGAACAAGCCATAATTTTCGGTATCCAGAAGACCATGAATTGCTCTGGCAAGTTCTGCCGTACTTGTCGGTGTTCCCACCTGATCATCCACCACACTGATCTCATTGTGCGTTTCGGACAGTCTCATCATCGTCTTTACAAAGTTCTTTCCATCTCCATACAGCCATGCGGTACGGATGGTAAAGAAATTTCTGGCAAACTGGTTCACAAACTGCTCCCCTGCCAGCTTGGAAATACCATACATGCTGACCGGTCCGGTTTTATCGAATTCGATATAAGGTCTGGTTCCATTTCCTTCAAATACATAATCTGTGGAAATATGTACCAGCTTCGCGCCTGTTTCCGTTGCCGCAATCGCCAGATTTCTGGGACCTATGGCATTGATTTTATAAGAAAGATCCACATCCTTTTCCTGCGCATCAACTGCTGTATAGGCTGCACAGTTGATAATCGCATATGGTTTTACTTCACGTGCAAACGCAGTCACTGCATCAACACTTGTAATATCCAGCGGATGAATGCCGTTGCCTTCTGCAACATCCGTATTTACCAGTTCATACTCTCCCTGATTCCCAAGTTCAATATTTACAGCTCTTCCAAGCTGTCCGTTACAGCCTGTTACAATGATCTTTTTCATACTGTTCTCCTGTTTTCTATGAAAACGGACGGCTTTTAGCCGCCCGTTTATGTTCAGTTTCTATATTTGACAACTTCACCATTTACCTTGAATGTATTATCTTCTTCAATTACGAATACCATCGTTCTTCCGGTGTTGACAGTAATCTCCTTGCCGTTATCATCAAAAAATCTGGTCGGTGAATAATCCGCCTGTGTATCGCCGATCGCTTCCTTTTTCCAGGTCACGTGAATCATCTTGCCCTGTGTGATAAAGTATCCGTCACGTGTGGTATCATGCATCTGGAATGCGAGGTACCCATGCGCATCACGTACTTCATAATATGCTCTTTCAATCAGCACATTGGAGAAGCTGAGCTGCTCTTTGGTCTCTGCATCCACCTGCTTCTGCCCGTACAGTGTCTTGTAATAAAGATGATCATCTGCATTATATTTCAGTGCGGATTTGGTAACCGGGTAGCATCCTGCCATATCAATATCGGTTGCATCCACTGCATCACTGTATGCAGAAAGTGTATTGGGACTGCTTTCATTCGCAAACTGGAAATGTGACTTTCCATAATAATAGTCTCTGTGTTCAAGCTGGAAACCGGCTTCCTTGGCTGCTGCCACAACATGCTCGCCATCCGTGAATGCGGTATGCTCGGAAGTACTTCCTGCCGGGACACGATAGAAGGCACCGTAAGCAGATCCCATGACACCACCTACACCGTTAAGATTCTGCACGTCCTCTCTTGTCAGGATATCTTTTACATACAGTTCCGGACCACCGAAGTGAATGATGATCGGGTCATATTCAAGGGCCGCATATACGAAATAATCACGGATACTTCTGATATTTCCGATCCGGTCAAGTTTCTGCCAGTTCTCCAGGATTCCCATCTGTCTGCTCATGCTGCCTTCTTCCATGATCTCATAGAAGACTGCCACATTGCTGAGTCCGTACTGAGGCTGCGCCTCTTTATTGATCGGGTACATGACAGCAAGCGGACGGGTCTTTGCAACATCTTCGTCCTCCCATTCATTGGTAAACGGGCTGCGAACCATACCCGCTGCCGGAGGTACATCCTCAGATGAGGCAGTTGACGCTGTATCCGATGCGCTTGCCGCCTGCGTTGAACTTTCTATTTTTTCAGCACTGATTCCTGTAATGGCATTATCATCACTTTTGCCACAGCCAAAAATCATCGTTGCCGTTAATGCTGCCAGCAACATCACCTGAAACTTCTTCATGAAAAATCCTCACTTTCAACTTTTTTCATATAACTGAACCAGTATATCATATACTGTCCCGCTCTACCAACCGGTTTCTCATTTCAAGGGATCCTGTCTCACAGGTCCCGCAATTGAAAATTCACTCTCCCAGTCCATTTTCAACCGCCGTAACAAGCGCTTTAAGTGCTTCGTTCTCATCCGGTCCGTTGCAGGTAAATTCAATTTCATCCCCACATTTGACACATGCTCCGAGTACGCTCAGAACACTTTTGGCATTTGCTGTACTTTCCCGATACTGAAATGTAATCAAAGATTTATACTGCATAGCCACCTTACAAAGAATACCTGCCGGTCTTAAATGTAACCCGGTCGGATTCTTTATGACTACTTTCTGGCTGACCATTATTTATCCTCCTGACCTCTTCGTCCGTCTTAATTCCCCGCGCTGCTTTCCACGGAAGCAGTGTCTGATGCATTCGCATTTCCGCTGACTTCAAGCTGTACTTTGACCTTATTGTCTGCCTTTACCTGATCCGGCAATACCAGTGTTGCATCCGCCTGATATGTACCCTCCTTGATCTTCTGGTTGTCCATTCCTGAAATCACGTCATTCATATCAATTGAGCCGGTAATGTCCGCTGCGGAAACCTTGGCAATCTCTGCCGCAAGCCCCTGAATTTCTACTGAAACAGTTCCTCCGGCATCTCCTGAAAGATCTCTGACGGAAACATTGTATCCGTCCGGCACATTCTCCGCTGTAATCTGGCTGACCGGTACCTGAATTTTTGCGGTTTCAATCGGCTCAATATGCACCACCACTGATGCAACGCCGCTGAAGTCACTGTCGCCGAACGAAATTCCTGACGGCAGATATTTTTCAAGATCAACAGAAGCTTCCAGATCTTCTCTGAGCCCGCTGACGTTCAACTGATCATCTGTTATTTCAAGCGTATCAATGCTCTCCAGTGCCGTACTCTTTCCGGCGATCAGCACCTTATCCGGTGTACTGTCGATTAC
Organism: uncultured Butyrivibrio sp.; assembly: GCA_964388815.1. Classification (GTDB taxonomy): domain Bacteria; phylum Bacillota; class Clostridia; order Lachnospirales; family Lachnospiraceae; genus Butyrivibrio. Next base: position 16,532 of record CAYMBY010000027.1, read on the forward strand.
ACCCGTCAGCATATAACCGCTTGCAGGAGTCCCTGTTGTATTATAATGCAGTTCCACATACTTTGCCTGCAGAATCTCCACATTTACCCGGACGGACTTGATGTTCATCTGAATGGAACTGTCGCTGACTTCCCTGCCATCAGCATCATACAGACGGATATCCGCATCTGTTCCGATATTGGAAGTAAATCCTGTCACATCCACATCAACCGCTGCCTTTGCGACCTTTGCAATCACGGACTGAGGACCGGTAATCCGGATCATATTCTGTTCCGTGCTGACATCCCCGATAATGTATCCGTCAGAAAGTGTACCCGAAGTACTTGCCACAAGTGGAAGTGTAGCCGTTTTCTTTTTCTCGATGTTCAGTTTGACCGTATCAATGCTTCCGCTGATATTATCAATCTCATTACTGTATTTATTTACTGACAGCTGTATATTGGCTGTATTTCTGGTGGTCAGGTTATCCAGATCCGCCACCGCTACAATATTATCTTTGGAAAAAGAATCTGCAATTGACCGCGGTGCCAGAATAGTCACCGTACCGATAACATCTGTATTGTCGAGAACCTGATATACATCTCCCGCATCCGTTATGGTATCTGTATTTTTCAGTGTTACCGGTACATTTCCGAAACGTACCGTTACAACAGGATCATTGATATTGGTTACCAGAAACCAGAGCACTGCAGCGAAAATCAGCGACGCAAGCTTAAGTCCCCAGTTGGCTGTTAATCTGCGTTTTTTCATTTCGCCTTTCCTCTCCGGGCTGATTTATGTCTGTGCTCTTCCGTCGGCTTATTCTGAATCTGTCTCAGGCGCTCCTTGAGTCTGTCGCTGTCAACCCCACGCTCCAGTTCTCCTGCATAGGCAACGCTGATTTTTCCTGTTTCCTCTGAAACAATGATGGTCAGTGAATCTGTTACCTCTGAAACTCCTACGCCCGCACGATGCCGCGTTCCCAGTTCCTTGCCCAGTTCCATGTTATCCGAAAGAGGCAGATAGCATGTTGCGGAGGTAATTCTGTCTCCGCGCACAATAACAGCACCGTCGTGAAGCGGTGTATTATGTTCAAATATATTGATCAGGAGCTGACTTGTAACAATTCCGTCCACGTCAATACCGGTTCTCTCATATTCCGCAAGAGAATGATTCTGTTCAATTACAATCAGTGCTCCTGTACGTACCTTTGCCATTTCCACGCAGGCACGGGTAATTTCATTTACTGTCTTATCCGAAAAGCGTCCGCTGTTCTTCCCGTTATCAAACGAAAGCAGCGATGAAATAATATTTTTTCTTCCCAGCTGTTCCAGCGCCTTGCGAAGCTCCGGCTGCAGGATAACCACAATTGCGATGACTGCAATGCTGAAGACATTCTGCACAATCCACAGAATCGTCGTCATATTGAAAATAGCAGCAAGCAACACAAACACAACGATAATGACAACGCCCTTCATCAGCGACCATATCCTTGTATTTTTCGCCCAGACCAAAATGTGGTATACCAGAAACGCGATGATGAGAATTTCAACAATGTCAGTTGTTCTGATATTTGGCATATGCAGACTGGTAAGATTCGTATCCAGAAACAATTCAATCTGCTGCATTCTTTATTCCGTCCTGTGTCCATGCGCGTTCTGCGCACGGTTTATCTTTTTTACCTTACGCTCAGGCGTCGTTACCGTTACCTTGGGAACTGCCTTGACATAATAATAGTATTCATCATCTTCAAACTGAACTTTCTCTGTTCTGCTGTAATCCAGATTAAATGAGAAAAATTCAATTACCTTCATCAGAAGTGCCGAAATCAATGTGCCGATAATTGCACCTGCAATGGATACCTGTGTATCATAGATCAGATCCCCGACCAGCAGACTGATCAGCTCGACAAGAGCACCCGCAATAATTGCAATGGACCATGCGTGATCAATTGAAAGTCGTCTGATCACATAAACAACTGTCAGGCTGATTGCAAACGCAACCATCGTTACAATCATCCCTTTGTCCCCAAGGCTTCCGCTCAGTACAGTCTGCAGTCTGTTCGCCGTTTCCTCGCTGTTATCAGCATTTCCAAGCGTCGGTGCGTTCAGCGAAATGTACTGCAGAAAATAGAACGCCAATGTACCGAAACACATGGAAATAATGGATACCGGTCCTGAAAGGAGACCCAGTGCCAGCGGTATGGCATACGGAATATGCAATTGAAAGCAGACCGGTGTCAGAATCACCGCCAGTGTATCCTTCGGAGAAAAACGATAGTACAGTAAAAACATCAGCAGAAAGAGAACCAGCCCGATCAGCATGCATTCCCTGGAAAGCTGGTACAGATGTCCGAGGGCAAATGCCGCAGACATCAGAACCGTAAAATTTTTCGGCAGAATCGAGCAGAGAAGTGCCGCCATCAGAACAATCGGAAAGCTGTTCAACGCTGTCATATAACCCAGCTGTGAATTAATCATCAGAAGGCAGATCAGCGCAAGCAGGAATTTCCATATATGCGTGATATAAACCTCATATTTCATATAAAAAAATTTTACTGCCTGTTTCAGTTCCAGTAATGTCGTCATATCAGAATTATTCCTTTTCGTACATTTTGTTCAGCCTTTTCAGGTTGCTGTAGTATGTTTTCATATTTTTACGCATTCCGGCATACCGATAGGAATAAATGATATACGATGCAACAGAATACACGCCGACCAGCAGAATATAATAAACCAGAAACTTTTTTCCCTGCTGAACCAGATCCATATTGTACAGATTCTGCATCACGGCATCAAATCTGACCAGAAGATATGAAATAAAGAGAATGACATATACAATTGTCGCACTGATGACAGACTTCAGAACCTGAAACCCTACATAATCGCTCCTGAAATACTGATTGATCTGTGCGTCCTTCTTCCCTTCATGCCCCGCAAAGGACTCCATCTTCGTCATCAGAATTACTCTTTCTTCATTCAGCATTGAAACAGTTCCTTCCGTCCGATAACATGATCGGCTTATTTATCCAGAAATCTCATTCCGCCCTTTTCATCCTTCGGCAGTGTTTTTTTCAGTTCCGGTTTGGACTTTGTAAATGCATTCGTCAGGCCGTTTGCCATTGCGCCCTTACACTTTACACAGTATCTTCCGGTTTGAATCGGTGCACCGCAGTTTTCACAGGTCAGCTGAATCGGTGAATTCTTTGCAAACATCAGCCGTTCTTCACGGATCCATTCCCGGATCTGTGATGTTTTTACGTTATTGTCGTCGGTAATCTGCTTTAAGGAAGCCGTCGGATTATCTGTAATGTACTTCTTAACCCTCTGAAAATCATCCTCCAGTTCCTTCTTGCAGTTCTCGCACATGATCGGTCCTGCAATATAGTTGAACATCTTGCCACATCTTGAACAGTTACGTAAATTCATGCTGTTTACCTCCGGCTTTTTATTTATGATGTCTGTCCTATCGCAAGCGACAGAAAATAAATACGTTTTACTCCTGCGCGGCGAAATTCCCGCGATATTTCGTCTATCGTACTTCCGGTTGTATAAATGTCGTCAACTACTATGATTGTTAATAATTTTACATCATTTCGGGCTATATTAAAAGCCCTTTTCAAATTATTACGACGCTCCGCTTCACTGAGCTGCTTCATCGGAACCGTATTTCTGATCCGTGAAATCACTTTCGCCTCTACCGGTATTTCCAAACGTCTGCCGATAGCCCGCGCCAGTACCTCCGCCTGGTTGTATCCACGTTTTCTCTGTTTGACTGCATACATCGGTACCGGCACCAGCGCGTCCGGATGCAGATTTCTCAGCACACTCCCGAATTTACGTACAATTTCCGCTGCATAGTAATCCGCATATTCTCTTCTGCCCGCATATTTGAACCGGTATACCGAACCTGAAATGCTCCGGTACTGAAACAGGGCATATCCCCTGTCATATACATGTGCAACGCGCATACAGTCGCTGCAGTATTCCTGTCCGTTGTCGCGAAGCGGTTTCCCGCATTTCATACAGGCGGCTCCGCTGACAAAGGATACCTGTGTGCTGCATTCTTCGCAGATCAGCTGTCCCCGGGGCACCACAATATCATCGCAGACCGGGCATCGCCTCGGGTATATGATACCTGTCGCGGTTTCGAGCGCCTTACTCATGCGCGGATTTCTGTTCCATAACTTCAAATGCTTCCTGTATCCTTTCATTCAATCCGGTATATCGTTTCAGCTGTTCTTCATTGTCAATCATGGTCTGAATGGTTTCCCTGCTTCCCAGAATCAGGACGCAGTTTCTGGCCCTGGTCACTGCCGTATAAAGCAGATTCCTGTTCAGCAGCATTCTGGGACCTCCCAGAATCGGCATTACGACAGCCGGATATTCACTTCCCTGAGATTTGTGAATGGTAATTGCATAGGCCAGTTCGATCTCATCCAGCTGTGCAAACGGATACCTTACCCTGCGATGCTCATCAAATTCCACCGTCAGTTCCTGCGAATAGGTGTTGATCTCCCGGATGATTCCCATATCTCCGTTGAATATTCCGGTTCCCTGATCCACCGGAATATTGTACTTTCCGACAATCTCCCATTCCGCCTGGTAATTGTTTCTGATCTGCATTACCTTATCCCCGCAGCGAAGGATATGATCCCCGTATGCATATTCTTTTTTCCCCTCTTCCGGCGGATTCAGGTATTCCTGCAGAATGTCATTAAGTGTTTCCGCACCGAGTGCGCCCTTACGCATCGGCGTCAGCACCTGAATATCTGTCGGCTGTGCATCCACATACCGTGGCAGTTTGTCTCGGATCAACTGCACCATGTGTTTATAAATGACATTCACGTCATTTCTTTCCAGGAAAAAGAAATCCTTACTGCGGTTGTTCAGCGGCAGCATTTCGCCCCGGTGAATTCTGTGCGCATTCATGACAATATCGCTTTCCTCCGCCTGCCGGAATATTTTCTGCAGCACAATTGTCGGAAAACGTCCGCTGTCAATGAGATCATGAAGAACCTGCCCGGGTCCCACGCTTGGAAGCTGTGAGGCATCGCCTACCAGAATCAGATGCATCCCGGGAACAACGGCCTTCAGCAGAGCATAAAACAGGTGCATGTCCACCATGGACATTTCATCTATGATGATAGCGTCTGCAGCAAGCGGATTCTCCGCATTGCGGTTGAATCTGACTGTTCCTGCCGACTCCTTATCCTCCATCTGCCCGTTCACTTCCAGCATCCGGTGGATCGTCCTTGCCTCATATCCCGTTGCTTCGGTCATCCGCTTCGCGGCTCTTCCGGTCGGTGCCGCCAGCATGATATCCAGACCTTCATCGGCATAATACCGGATGATGGTATTGATCGTCGTCGTTTTTCCTGTTCCCGGTCCGCCGGTAATGATCACGACACCGTTGCGGATACTTTCAAGCACCGCTTTACGCTGCAGATCATCCAGCACAATGTTTCTTTTCCGTTCCATATCCAGAATCCGCTGCTTCTGATTTTCCTCAGCCGCCGCAGAAAGTGATTCTCTGTCACAGATGTTCAGATCATACAGCATTGCCGCGCAGGCGCGCTCTTCATTGTAAAACGATGCTGCATAGACATCCGTCCCGTTTTTGCAGATCAGTTTGCTGTCCATGGCCAGATAACTGATCTGATTCTCCACCATTTCCGGCTCAACTCCCAGAAGCGAACAGGTATCCTGAATCAGCAGTTTTTTCGGCAGATAGCTGTTGCCTTCCATGGCCGCCTGCTGCAGTGTATACAGAAGTCCGCTCCTGATACGATAATCGGAATCCACCCGGATTCCGATCTTTCCTGCAATTTCATCCGCCGTGCGAAACCCGATTCCGCCGATATCTTCTGCCAGACGATACGGATTCTCCTGAAGAATATGATAGATTTCTGTTCCGTATTCGTTATAAATCCGGACAGACATTGCATTGGAAACACCGTACTTCTGCAGGAAAATCATGATATCGCGCATTTCCTTTTTTTCATTCATCTGCTGCGCAATATCCAGTGCCTTGTGTTCGCTGATCCCGCGGATCTCTGACAGTCTTTCCGGTTCCTCTTCAATAATCCGGAATGTGTCTGCGCCGAACTTTTTGACAATTCTCGCCGCAAGCGCTTCTCCGACTCCCTTTACCGCTCCGGATCCCAGATAACGTTCCATGGAAGTCTCATCCTCCGGCACGGTAATCCGGTATGACTGTGCCTTCAGCTGTTCTCCGTACATTGCATGCTGAATCATCTCGCCTTCCACTTCGATAGTGGTTCCGACGTCAATGTTCTGAAATGTTCCGACGCAGGTAACATCTTCCCCGTCACATACAATATTCATTACACTGTATCCGTTTTCATTATTCCGATAGATAAAATGTTCCACGTAACCTTTGATTTTTTCCATATTTACAGGGTATTCCTCTTGATCCGCCGACCGGCATACGAAATGTGACATAAAGAAAAGCAAAAAGAAAGGCCGAAGTCTGATTGCTCCGGCCACATAAGTCCAGCAAAACTGTACAGGTTCAGATCTTGTAATTCCGCTTCATGTTCTCATAAAGCATCTGTGCAAGGCCTGTTCCCTGCTTTTCTGTTGATTCTGAAGCAACATCCGCAATGGTCTGGTCTTTATAATATGATACCAGATTATTGGTCGGATTGTCCGTACTGTCCTGATCCTTCAGCGCATCCACAGACTTCTCCATCTCCTTGAACACCTGCTCCAGGAAATAGGACTCGAACTGCTTGCATGCGGACATCAGCTCCTCATCTGAAGAACTGCTGTCTGTTTTTTCAAGTGAACTCTTTACCTGACTGGCAGACGCATTCTGCGTTTCTTCCGTCGCATAATTGGTATAGGCGCTTGCATTGATTCCGGATAAACCGGACAGATCCAGAGACATATGATTACCTCCCGATCAGAATATGATTATCGTTTCAGAGAATTTGCAGTCTGCATCATCTCATCGGTTGTCGTAATTGCGGTACTGTTCATTTCATATGCACGCTGTGCAACAATCAGGTTTACCATTTCCGTTGCGACATTTACATTGCTTCCTTCAAGGTAGCCCTGCTGAATCTCACTCTTTTTGACTGTGGTACTGGTGGATTCATTGATTGCCTCGCCGCTTGCAGCGGTTGCGCTGAAACTGGTATTGCCGACTCTCTCAAGCCCGCCCGGATTATTAAACTGCCACAGACCGATCTTCTGTCCGACTTCCTGCGGTGTACCATTGGTATCCGGATAATAAATGGTTCCGTCTGATCCGACCGTGATTCTGCTGGCAATATAGCTGCCGTCAAGCTTGATCTCAGCACCTGACGTATTCAGTACCGGATTACCATCAGATGTCGTCAGCACGAGCTGTGAGCCTGATGTGTTTCCCAGTGCCCAGGTAAAATCACCGTTTCTGGTATAAACCGGATTGCCGTCTGCATTATTATATGCAAAAAAGCCGTCTCCGCTGATTGCAAATGCATTGCTGCTCTGATTGTCCAGAAGACTTCCCTGTGTAAAATACTGATTGATCGATGCGGTTCTGACACCGAGTCCGACCTGTGAAGTTGTAGGCTTCGGATCGCCGTTTGCTGTTGTTGTATTGGACTGAATTGTCTGATACAGGAGTGATTTGAACTGTGCTCCCTGTGCCTTGAATCCTGAAGTATTTACATTTGCCAGATTATTGGCAATGGTATCTACATTTGTCTGCTGTGCATTCATTCCGGTTGCTGCTGACCATAAACTTCTGACCATACGATCCACCTCCATCGAACTTCCGGTTTAAACAGAACTGTCACAATAACTGTTTAAAGCCTGCCAAGTTCCGTTGTTGCTGTATTGAGCGTTGTATCTTCCGTCTGAATCATTTTCTGATTCGCTTCGTAGTTTCTCTGTACAGCAATAATATTTACCATTTCATCAACTGCCGAGACATTGGACTGTTCCAGGAAACCGGAATTGACTGTTGCTGTCGCATCCGTCTGTGTCGCTCCGTCTACCGGCTGAAAGTAGTTTTCTCCGTAGTGTTCGAGATAGTTATAATCCGTAAAGTCCGCAACCTGAATTGTTGCTACCACGTTTCCATCCTGAATAATCTGTCCCTTGGTATTGATCTGGGAAGAAAGATTCGGATTCAGTGTAATATGATTGCCGTTTGTGTCGAGTACAAAATCGCCGTCATGGGTAACCAGATTTCCATCGGTATCCAGTGTGAAGTTGCCGTCACGGGTATACATCGTGGTCTGCTGACCGGCATCCGTCCGTTCAACATTGGCTGCTTTATTTGTATAATCAATGGCAAAGAAACCTTTTCCCTGCAATGCAAGGTCATAGGTGTTTCCGGTACTCTTCATGGGTCCGTCGGTGTAATCTGTATAGCCTTCACCGATTTTTACTCCCATATTCATCGTACCAAGCCTGCGTGCTGTATTCGGTGCTTCGGAAAGATCCTTGATTTTAAGAGCAAGAACATCATCAAACGCCTGGCTGGTTGCCCCTTCCTTCTTATATCCGGTCGTATTGACATTTGCCAGATTGTTCGTAAGGACATCCATCCTGTTCTGTTCATTCATCATTCCGGTCCAGGCAGTATACAGGCCTTTTACCATAGGTGATTACTCCTCTCTGTACCCGGCAAGGAACTCCACGTATCTTCCTGTACCGATTGCAACGGCAGTCATCGGATCTTCCGCTGTAACGGTATTAATGCCGGTCTTTGATGCAATCAGATCTTCCAGGCCTCGCAGAAGACTTCCGCCACCGGTAAGTACAATTCCCCTGTCTGCAATATCTGCAGCCAGTTCCGGCGGAGTTTTTTCCAGAACGCTGTGAATTGCCTCAACGATCTGTGAAGTCGTCTCCCTGAGTGCTTCCTCTGTCTCTTCGGAGGATACCTTGACTGTCTTCGGCAGACCTGTTACCAGGTTTCTGCCTCTTACATCCATATAATCCACTTCCGAACGCGGATAAGCTGATCCGATTCTGATCTTGATGTCTTCTGCGGTACGTTCACCGATCAGAAGATTATGTTTCTTTCTCATATAGCGGACAATGGCTTCATCAAAGTCATCGCCTGCAATCTTAACGGAAGTACTGACAACTGTACCTCCAAGCGAAATAACTGCAATATCTGAAGTACCGCCGCCGATATCTACGATCATGTTTCCGCATGGCTTGATGATATCAATTCCGGCCCCGATCGCTGCTGCAATAGGTTCCTCAATAATCTTGACATCTCTGGCACCTGCCATCAGTGTGGCATCTTCAACAGCCTTACGTTCAACTTCGGTAACACCGCTGGGTACACATACTGCGATCAGCGGTTTACGGAATGTCTTACGACCGATTGCCTTGGTGATGAAATACTTCATCATCTGTTCCGTTACCTTATAGTCAGAAATAACACCCTGACGAAGCGGTCTTACGGCTACGATGTTGCCGGGTGTACGTCCCAGCATCAGTCTGGCATCTTCTCCGATTGCCTTGATTTTCTCCGTATCTCTGTCATAAGCTACTACTGAAGGTTCCTTCAGGACAACACCCTTGCCTCTGATATAAACCAGAATGCTGGCGGTTCCCAAATCAATTCCAATATCTGTGTACTGCATAAAACAATGTTCCCCTTTCCGGAATGGCATTTATTATGTGATATCTGCATAAAAATGCGGACATAACGTCAAAGCTACAATTTCAATGCCATTATAAACTAAAGGAACAAGTTTTAAAAGTAGATTAAGAAAAAATTCATAATAGCAGCATGCAGAAAATGACGGAATATCCGTCACAAAAAACGGATCCTTCCGTCATTTTCGCTTCCGTGCTTCGATTACCATTATGGTTGGGGAACCAAAATGCAATATGTCTGATACTGCTACACTTATTACATCGGCATTCTTTCACAGAAATATAACCCTTTTTTCAATTAATTTTTTTATCCCGCTCCAACATCTTCCGGATGTAATAGCCGGTATAGGATTCCTTACACTTCGTAATTTTCTCCGGTGTACCCTGCGCCACTACCGTGCCGCCCTTTGCACCGCCTTCCGGTCCCATATCGATAATGTAGTCCGCTGTCTTGATCACATCCAGATTATGTTCAATCACGACGACGGAGTTTCCCGCTTCCACGAGCTTCTGCAGAATTTCCACCAGCTTCTGCACATCGGCAAAATGAAGTCCTGTGGTCGGCTCATCCAGAATATATATGGTCTTGCCGGTGCTGACCTTGCTGAGCTCCGTTGCCAGCTTGATCCGCTGCGCCTCACCTCCGGACAGTTCCGTGGAAGGCTGCCCCAGTTTCACATAACCCAGTCCGACATCATAAAGTGTCTGGATCTTTCTCCTGATGCCCGGGACATTCTCAAAGAAATCCAGTGCCTCTTCGACGGTCATATCCAGTACATCGTAGATGTTCTTTCCCTTGTACCTGACCTCCAGGGTCTCACGGTTATACCGCTTGCCGCCGCATACTTCACACGGCACATACACATCCGGCAGGAAATGCATTTCAATCTTGACGATACCGTCTCCGCCGCAGGCTTCGCATCTTCCGCCCTTGACATTGAAACTGAATCTTCCCTTCGAATACCCTCTTGCCTTTGCATCCTGTGTTCCCGCAAAAAGATCACGGATCATATCGAAAACACCGGTATAGGTTGCCGGATTGGATCTCGGGGTTCTGCCGATCGGCGACTGGTCAATATCAATTACCTTATCCAGCTGATCAATTCCCAGGATATCCTTATGTTTGCCCGGAATGCATCTGGCACGGTTCAAGTCCCTTGCAAGGTGCTTATAAAGAATCTCATTTACAAGCGAGCTCTTGCCTGAACCGGATACCCCGGTCACTACAGTCAGAACACCCAGCGGAACTTTTACATCAATATCCTTCAGGTTGTTCTCTGCCGCGCCCTTTACGGTCAGCCATGCCGCCGGTTTTCTTCTGGCTTCCGGAACCGGAATCTTCATTTTGCCGCTCAGATACTGTCCGGTAACGGAATCCGGATTCTCCATGAGTTCTTCCGCCGTACCCGTAGCCACTACTTCTCCACCGTGAGAACCTGCGCCGGGACCGATATCCACAATATAATCCGCTGCGAGCATGGTATCTTCATCATGTTCCACAACAATCAGCGTATTTCCAAGGTCTCTGAGATTCTTCAGTGTATTCAGCAGCTTGTCGTTATCCCTCTGGTGAAGTCCGATACTGGGCTCATCCAGAATGTAACATACGCCGCACAGGCCTGATCCGATCTGTGTTGCCAGACGGATTCTCTGTGCCTCACCGCCCGACAGTGTGGCCGTCGCTCTCGACAGTGAGAGATAATCAAGTCCGACATCGATCAGAAAGCCTACGCGGTTTCGTATTTCCTTGAGCACCTGCTGCCCGATCAGTTCCTGCTGTGCTGTCAGTTTCATATCCTGCAGATAACGGTAGAGTTCATCAATCGACATTGATGTGATTTCATAAATATTCTTATCCGCAACCGTAACTGCCAGTGATTCCTTCTTCAGTCTCTGTCCGTGGCATACCTGGCAGGGTGTGATCCGCATGAACTCTTCATACTCCTGTTTCATGACTTCCGAACCGGTCTCGCGGTATCTCTGCTCCACATTTTTAATCAGGCCGTCAAAGAGAATCGGGTAGGTGCCTTCGCCCCTCTGCCCCTTATAATGCACCATCACTGTTCTGTCCGCGCCGTGTATCAGCATATTACGGACTTTCTCCGGCAGTTTCCCGTATGGTGTATCCAGGCTGAACTTATACTCTTTTGCCAGCGCCTGAAGCGTTGCATTGGTAAAGCTTCCTTCCTTGCCGGAAGACTGCCATCCCATGACCTGTATCGCACCTCCGCTGATGGACAGCTTCGGATCAGGAATCATCAGTTCCTCATCAAACTCCATCTTATAGCCAAGACCGAAGCACTCCGGACATGCACCGTACGGATTGTTGAAGGAAAAGCTTCTGGGTTCAATCTCCGGAATACTGATCCCGCAGTCCGGGCACGCAAAGTTCTGGCTGAAGGTCAGCTCGTTCCCGCCGATCACGTCCACCGTCAGAAGGCCTTCCGCCATCCCCAGTGCATTTTCGATGGAATCTGTCAGACGTCCGCGGATGCTCTCCTTGTCTTCCCTGATGACCAGACGGTCAATTACCACTTCAATATTATGTTTGATATTCTTATCCAGACTGATCTCTTCCGAAAGATCATACTGGCTTCCGTCAATACGGATTCTGACATAACCTGCCCTTTTGGCACGCTCCATCACCTTGCTGTGTTCGCCCTTGCGGCCGCGGACAACCGGTGCCAGCAGCTGAATCTTACTGTCCACAGGGAGTGCAAGAATCTGATCTGCCATTTCATCCACGCTCTGCCTGCGGATCTCACGTCCGCAGTTCGGGCAGTGCGGAATACCGATTCTGGCATACAGCAGTCTGAAATGATCGTAGATCTCCGTAACGGTTCCGACTGTGGAACGCGGGTTTCTGTTCGTGGACTTCTGATCAATTGATATCGTCGGAGAAAGGCCTTCGATCTTCTCCACATCCGGCTTGTCCATCTGTCCCAGGAACATCCGGGCGTAGGACGAGAGAGATTCCATGTACCTTCTCTGTCCTTCGGCAAAAATGGTATCAAATGCCAGTGAGGACTTTCCGGAACCTGACAGTCCTGTCAGTACCGTCAGTGACTCTCTCGGAATGTTGACATCAATATGTTTGAGGTTATGTTCATTTGCTCCGCGGACTCTGATATAGTCGTGGATATCTGTCGACAGGGGGCGCCTCTGCGACGTGTTCTGTCTTGTCATTTTTTCATTATTCTCTGACATGGTTACTGCCTTTCCCGTATTACATTCCTGATGTGATCTCATTCAGCTGTTTCTTCAGTTCCACCATCTGATCACGCAGCTGCGCTGCCGACTCGAAATCCAGTTCCGCCGCGGCCCGCTTCATCTTCTTCTGAATCTGACCGATCAGCTTCTCGATTTCATCCCGGCTCATGGATTCCGGATCCTTCTCGAATTCCACTTCTTCTCTGGTTACTGCCTTCGTAATGGCGATCAGATCACGTACCGCCTTCTTGATCGTCTGCGGCGTGATTCCGTGCGCTTCGTTGTATTCCTGCTGAATTGCACGTCTTCTCTGTGTTTCTTCAATTGACTTCTTCATGGAGTCTGTCATCGTATCTGCATACATGATGACATGTCCTTCTGAATTTCTGGCTGCACGCCCGATCGTCTGGATCAGCGACGTCTCGGATCTCAGGAACCCCTCCTTGTCCGCATCAAGGATTGCCACCAGCGCGATCTCCGGTATGTCCAGACCTTCCCTCAGCAGATTGATTCCGACCAGTACATCGAACACGTCCAGTCTCATATCACGGATGATCTCCGACCGTTCCAGTGTATCGATATCGGAATGCAGATATTTGACACGGATTCCCGCTTCCGCAAGATACTCCGTCAGATCCTCCGCCATCCGTTTGGTCAGCGTCGTCACCAGCACCTTGTTCTTACGGTCCGTCTCCTTACGGATCTCTGAAATCAGATCATCAATCTGTCCTTCCACAGGGCGGACCGAAATCTCCGGATCCAGCAGTCCTGTCGGACGGATCACCTGCTCTGCCCGCAGCAGCTCATGCTCTTCTTCATATCTGCCCGGTGTTGCCGAGCAGAACAGCATCTGATCAATATGCGTCTCAAATTCCTCAAAATTCAGCGGTCTGTTATCCAGCGCCGAAGGCAGACGGAAGCCGTAATCCACCAGCGTCCGCTTTCTGGACTGATCCCCGTGATACATGGCACCGATCTGCGGAATGCTCATATGTGACTCATCCACAATGATCAGGAAATCGCGGTCAAAGAAGTCAAGAAGCGTAAGCGGCGGTTCTCCCGCCTTCATGAAATTCAGCTGCCTGGAATAGTTCTCAATACCGGAGCAGAATCCGGTCTCCCGCATCATCTCCAGATCAAAGTTGGTCCGCTCGGAAATCCGCTGTGCCTCTACCAGCTTGTCTTCGCTCTTGAAGTACTTTACTCTCTCTTCAAGTTCTTTCTCGATATTGTCACAGGCAAGATTGATTTTTTCCTGCGGTACGACATAATGAGATGCCGGATAGATCATGACGTGCTCCAGCTCCGCATGAACCTTCTCCGTTACCGGCTCCACTTCACAGATCCGGTCAATCTCGTCCCCGAAGAACTCAATCCGGATCAGATAGTCACTTCCCTGGGCCGGAAAAATCTCCAGTACATCTCCTCTTACCCGGAAGTTACTGCGGTCCAGTTCCATGTCATTTCGAAGATACTGAATGGAAATCAGATCCTTGATGACATCATCTCTTTCCTTTGTCATGCCCTTCCGCAGGGAAATTGACATTCCCCTGAATTCATCCGGACTGCCCAGACCATAGATACAGGACACACTGGCTACGACGATGACGTCCTTTCGTTCTGACAGTGATGCCGTTGCCGAAAGCCTGAGTTTATCGATCTCATCATTAATTGCCGAATCCTTGGCTATGTAGGTATCCGACTGCGGCACATACGCTTCCGGCTGATAATAGTCGTAGTAGCTTACAAAGTACTCCACCGCATTTTCCGGAAAAAACTCCTTCATTTCTCCGTAAAGCTGTCCGGCAAGTGTTTTGTTATGTGATATGATCAGTGTCGGTTTATTCAGTGCCTGTATGACATTGGCCATGGTATAGGTTTTGCCCGATCCCGTTACGCCGAGCAGTGTTTCAAATTGATTTCCTGTTTTAAACCCGTCTACCAGCTTCCGGATCGCCTGCGGCTGATCTCCGGTCGGCTCATAGGGTGCAACCAGTTTAAAATGATCCATATGATGTCCTCATGAATCCGTTTCATTGTTAACGTTTACAGATAAAAGTTCTATGTGAAAGTATATCACGAGTTATCTTTTTTGGCGAATGAATGTTCGATTTTTATAAAAGCTTAATAGTTTGTTCGATTTCGCACGCAAGACAGATTTCCTTCTCCATGATCAGCCCGTTCCTGCTGAAACGACGCACCTGTGGCTGCTCCGGATCAATGCGCAGATCCTTCTGTTTCAGGTCAACCGGAATCAGAATTTCTTCCCAGCTGTGATAAATTTCACAGGCCTCCTGCTCTTTCTTCTCATAGCTTCCGTATGTTTCCATGAATCTCTCATATCTTCTGATCTCTTTTCCCCGCCGCAGGATCTGCCAGAACATCCCGGGCAGGATCATGCGGTGGTGCCCTGCCGTTTTGCAAAGTACAAGGTCCATATACAGTTCCGCACAGGATGCATAACGCCGGGAAGGCTCCTGTCTGCAGCACTTTGCTGCAATTTTCTGCAGTCTTCTGCTGCAGGCATCCGTCGCTTTCCTGTCCGCCGCAGCGCTTTCCTTCCACGGAGGCTCTCCCGTCAGCAGCTGCAGAAGCGTTCTGCCGAACGCATAAATGTCCGTCGCAGCTCCTGCATTCATGCCCTGATACTGCTCCGGCGCCGCATAGCCCTTTGTTCCAAGGCACAGATACCGTCCCTGCCCGCTTCTGTACTCGCGGGCCGTTCCGAAATCGATCAGCATAAGACTTCCATCCTTTTCGCGGATCAGATTGGAAGGCTTGAGATCCTGATACAGAATCGGCTTTTTCCTGCTGTGCAGATAGCCCAGGATTTCACAGATCCGCATTGCATCGGCAAGGACCTGTTCTGCACTCAGCTTTCTTCCGGCTGCCTGCTCCTGCTGCAGTGTCACTCCTTCTGCATAGCTCATAATCAGATAAAAAAGATCATGATGATCTATGACATCGATGATCCGGACGATTCCGGGATGTGAAAGCTGTTTGAGAATCTCTTTTTCAGAAATCAGGCGTTCCCTGACAAAGTTCTCTCTGAGCCTTCCTTCACGTCTGATCTCCTTTACGGCAAACCTGCAGTCCGCTTCACGGTTTACTGCCAGATAAACATTACTCATTCCGCCCTGTCCGATCCGGCGCAGAATCTGATATTTGCCTTCCAGTACACTTCCCGGCATCAGCATGCTTTTTCCCTCCCCTGCATCCTCAGAAGAACTGCTGAGATATCATCCGTTTCTCCCCTTTTCCTGGCGCCTCTGACCATGGAATGCAACATGCGTTCCATTCCTGACTCCGTTTTCCGGAAGGATTTCTTCAGTATCGCCTCGATTTCATCCTGTGTACGGCACCGCCAGAAGCCGTCGGTACACAGCAGCAGTGCAGCACGCGGTTCAAGAGAACCGGTAAAAAGATCCGGAGACACCTGTTCGGATGCGCCGATGCACTGCATCAGCACACCTGCCCGCGTGTCCGATGCTGCCTGCTGCGGCGTCATGATCTTCTCTGCAATACAATGCTGAAGATAGGTGTGATCCTGTGTCAGCTGCCTTCCCCGGTCATTCTGATGAAGATAGATCCTGCTGTCTCCCACATGGAGCACCAGATACCTGTTTCCGATCACCAGCACTGCCAGAAGTGTCGTACCCAGACGGATTTCATGCAGTCTTCCGTACCCGCCGAGCCTTAAGTTTATTTCTGCCGCCATCTGTTTCCAGCGTACCTTTGTCTGTGCAATTACCTGCTCTGTATTCCCCGGCTCTTCCTTCAGAAGAACCGGCAGTTCTTCATAGAACCATTCATCAAGCATGCGTATGCAGGCTGCACTCGCCACTTCTCCGCACGAAAGCCCGCCCATACCGTCGCATACGGCCGCGAGTGTGATCCTGCGCTTTTTAAAGCGCGCTGTTTTTAAAATCAGCGCGTCCTGATTTTTCTTTTTGCGGCTGCCCTGATCGGTGCAGACACAGCTTTTTATTTTCATTTTTACCTCCATGCGGGCATAAATGCGCGCATCATTTCCATGTTACTGATCTGTACGGGAAAATAACAAAATGCAGAATGCATTCTGTAAAAAAAGACGAAGCCAGTCACTGATGTGACTGACTTCGACAGTTTATCTTATCTGCTCTGATTTTTCAACCTTTATTTTCAAACCTTTATTTCAGCTTGTCCGCCATAACCTGCTGCGCTTTTTCAAGCTGTGTATCTGTGCCGTCTTTCTTGTAGGCATCGCTGTCAAGTTCTACCTCGACATCCGGCTCGATTCCGATCTTATTGATATTGTTGCCCTTGGGTGTGAAATAATTGCTGACCGTCAGCTTTACTGCAGTTCCGTCGCTGAACGGGAAAATTCTCTGTACCACGCCCTTGCCGTAGGTTTTGGTTCCTACCAGCGTTCCGACACCGTAATCCTTGATTGCGCCGGAAAGAATTTCGGATGCACTTGCTGAATATCCGTTTACCAGAACCACAATCGGGATCTTCAGCTGATTTTTACCATCACAGGTATAATTTTCACGTTTTCCGTCACGGTCTACCGTATATACGATATTTCCTGCCGGAAGGATCTGTCTGGCAATGTCACAGACCGTATCCAGATTGCCGCCCGGATTGCTCCTGAGGTCAAGGATCAGTCCCTTCATGTTCTTTTCCTTAAGTACTGCCATGCCTTCTGCAAACTGGTCATAGGTAACGGTATCAAATTCCGTGATCTGAAGATAGCCGACATTGTTGTCCAGCATCTTATAATTTACTGTCGGGCTTTCTACCTTTTTACGGGTAATGTTGAAATCAAGATATCCGCTTTCGCCTTCTCTGTAGACAGTCAGTTTGACGCTTGTACCTTCCTTGCCTTTTACCTTGCTGACAAGCTCTTCTGTGGTCATATCCTTTGTGGTAACATCATCCACCTTGTAGATCACATCTCCTGTGCGAAGTCCTGCCGCTTCCGCCGGGCTTCCGGAGATTACGCCTGCAACAGCCGGAAGATTCAGCTCCGTATCTGTCGTAATATAGGCACCGATTCCGTAGTAAACACCTTCGGTCTGGCTCATCATGGAAGAAAGCTCATCTTTGGTATAGTATGTGGAATACGGATCATCCAGTGAATCGATCAGTCCCTTGTACATACCATCTGCTTCTGTACTGCTGTCAATATCGGTTTTATAGTAATACTGATTCACCGTATCTTCCAGCAGCTGCAGCTTATCCAGCGTGGTATCGGTAAGTGCCTGCGCACCTGAAGTGCTGCTGCCCTTTCCGGACGCCATCTGCATGATGGTATCTCTGTTAACGACCACATAGCATGCACATACCACCAGCACTGCCGCCATAAATCCGGCAATGGCTCCGCCCCAGAAGCTGTGACGACGAAGTCGTTTCTCTTCCCTGTCATCCTCCGGCTGCGGCTGCGGCACTCCGTTATAGGTTTCTTCCGCTTTCCTGCTGTCTTCAAATGTACTGCCATTGGAAAACGTATAATACGTTCCGGCCTGCTGCTCATTATCCTGTCTGTTTTCCTGATCGCTCATTTTTTTCTCCATGCCTGTTATTTTAAGTAGTTCCACGGACTTACATAGGAACCGTTCAGACGCACACTGAAATGCAGATGATTTCCTGTCGACCGCCCCGTTGAGCCGACTGCTGCTATTTTATCTCCCTTTGAAACTTCCTGCCCTGTGGAAACATACAGTGCCGATGCATGCATATATACGGTATACAGGCCGTCTCCGTGATCAATCATCACGTAATTTCCCATACTTCCGCTGTACGCTGCTGCCACAACGGTTCCGTTATAGGCTGCCAGAATCGGCGATCCGGCAGGTGCCGCCAGATCAATTCCGTTATGAAACTGTTTGATTCCCAGAATCGGATGAATCCGTTCTCCATAATCATCCGATACTCTTGTATAAGACGGACATGGCCAGGTAAACATGCCTCCGTCATAGGTCTGTGCTTTTTTATTCTGTTCTTCAAGCTGCTTTTTCTCTTCCGCTACCGCTTTTTCCAGTGCGGCAATGGTATCGTTCTGATCTTCGATGCTGGCTTCATATTCATCAATTGCTGCCTGCTTATCCGTAATGTCTGCGGAAATATCACCGATCTGCGCGGTTTTATCACTGATCAGCGCCTGCATGTTTGCTTCTTCCGCAGCAACATCCGCCTTTGCTTCCGTCAGTGTTTTCTGTTCTTCTTCCAGTTCTTCTTTGGTCAGTTCGATCATTTTGGCTGTATTGATATATTCATTCAGCTTATTCCGGTCATACGTTGACAGCATTTCAATATAATCTGCCTTGTTCAGCATATCGGCAAAACTCCCGGATTCTAAAAGAAGTTCAAGATAAAGAGAGTCTCCTCTCTCATACATGAACTTGATCCGGTCTTTCATCGCTTCGTACTGGGCTTTCTGCTCCGCCTGTACCTTTTCAAGCTCTGCAGTCGTCTTTTTGATGTCCTTCTGCTTTTCATCAATCTTTTTCTCAAGGTCATCAATTTTCTGCTGAATGCCTGTCAGGTTTGCATCCAGTTCCTTCACATATTTATTGAGGTCGTTCTTGGAGGACTGCAGTTCCTGCTGCACTTTCTGCAGGTTCGTAAGATTGCTTTTCATGCTCTCCCGTTCCTGTTTTGCAGACTCGATCTGGCTCTCCTTCTGCTTGATCCCTTCCTCAGTAACTTCTGCCTTGGACCTGATACTGCCGAAGCTTACTGTACAGATGCATACCAGTAAGCAGATGATCAATATTCTTTTCACTGAAAAAATCTTCAAATCACTCAAATGTTCCGGCCTTTATACATGTAAATGTCTGCGTACGGTTACAGCACTTCCGATAAATCCGATTCCGACACCGATTGCCACTGAAATCGGAGCCAGGTTGTTAAATACGGTATCTACCGGCAAAAAGGTGAGGAAAGTGCTCAGCATGGAGAATTTTCCGCTCACATACAGAATTGTCTTATTGTAGATCACATAAATGATTCCAAGCGGAACCAGTGATCCGATAATGCCGATCAGAATTCCCTCAATGACGAACGGCGCCCGGACGAAAAAGTCCGTCGCACCGATATATTTCATGATATTGATTTCCTCTTTCCGTACGGAAATACCGATGGTAACAGTATTACTGATCAGGAAGATGGATACTGCCAGCAGAATCACAATAATTCCAAGTGAAATATATGCGATCAGTTTGTTTACGCCACTCAGTGTCGTTGCCGTCACTTCCGAACGGTTTACTTCCCTGACACCATTAATGGATTCCAGATAGGTAACCAGCGCCGGCTGCATCGATACATCCTTGAGATAGATCTGAAGATTGGCTGAATCTGCCAGCGGGTTCTCTGTAAAGCCATCCGCATATTCACCAAGATACTCTTTCTTAAATCCGTTCCATGCATCATCAGCAGAAACATAATCTACCTTACGTACCTCTGTACGCTTTTCCACATCGCTCTTTACCGCAAGGATCTGATCTTCCGTAACTCCCTCATCAAAAAAGACGGTAACGGAAACCCCTTCCTCTGCCGTCTTCACCACGTTCTGGAAGTTGGTCACGATCGAATAGAACATTCCAAAGAGAAAAAGGCAGGCGCTGATGGTTGCGATTGATGCCAGTGTATACCATCTGTTTCTGGTCAGATTACGAAATCCCTGTCCGATGGTATAAAAAAATGTACTAATCCTCATCGTTATATACGCCCTTCTCCTCGTCGTCCACAACGACGCCTTTCTTCATTGTGATGACTCTCTTCTGCATGGCATTCACAATCTCACGATTGTGTGTAACCACCAGAACCGTTGTTCCGTTCTCATTGATCTGTTCCATCAGTTTCATGATTTCCCATGAATTATTCGGATCCAGATTACCTGTCGGTTCATCCGCCAGCAGGATCGTCGGTCTGTTTACCAGTGCACGTGCAAGTGCAACACGCTGCTGCTCACCACCGGAAAGCTGATTTACCTTGTTCTTATATTTTCCGGCGAGTCCGACTGTAGCAAGAATTGACGGTACATTTCTCTTGATCTCACGGCTCGGTGTCTGCACGATTCTCTGTGCAAACGCAACATTCTCATATACATTACGGTCCTTCAGAAGGCGGAAATCCTGGAATACAATTCCCAGATTTCTGCGGAACTTCGGAATCTTACGGTGCCTGATGTGATTCAGATTATAACCCATTACGGTAATTGTACCTTCCGTCGGTACAAGCTCACGCAAAAGAAGCTTGATCAGCGTTGACTTACCTGAACCGCTGTCTCCGACGATAAACACAAACTCACCTTTTTTGATATGCAGCGTCACACCGTTCAAAGCCGGCGCACCGGAAGTATAGGACTTCGTCACATTTTCAAGTGTAATGATCTCATCTTCCGGAATTCTGCTTTTCTTTTTCTTCCTG
The DNA here is from genome assembly GCA_964388815.1 of uncultured Butyrivibrio sp. Classification (GTDB taxonomy): domain Bacteria; phylum Bacillota; class Clostridia; order Lachnospirales; family Lachnospiraceae; genus Butyrivibrio. The sequence continues at coordinate 37,765 of CAYMBY010000027.1, forward strand.
CCAAGTTTCTCCATTAAACCCTATCCTTCAGAACTGAATTTTTATCGCATCCATGCTGCCTATGCCGAGGTTGCTACGCAACCTCGTAAACATAAGATGCCCTTACATCTTATGTTTTAGTACTCGAACTTCTCCATATAATTCATATATTTGACTACCATCAGTGCAATCTTGAAGGTAATCGCATCTTCAAATACTCTCAGATCCAGATTGGTGCTCTTCTGCAGCTTATCCAGACGATACACAAGCGTATTTCTGTGAATGAACAGTTGTCTTGATGTCTCTGAGACGTTCAGATTGTTTTCAAAGAATTTATCGATGGTCGTCAGTGTCTCCTCATCAAAATCATCAGGATTTCTTCCGCCGAAAATCTCCTTGATGAACATCTTGCACAGCGGGATCGGCAGTTGATAGATCAGTCTTCCGATACCAAGTTCGCTGTAGC
>CAYMBY010000028.1:0-55717 GCA_964388815.1 uncultured Butyrivibrio sp.
GCCGTTGCCGCAGAAGTTGCTGCCGGCGTCGTATTGGTCGGCGTATAGGTTGTTGCAGATTTTACCTGTGTCGTATCACTTTCTACCTGACTGCTGTATTCCTTCACTTCATCGGAAACCACGTATCCATAATCCTCAAACAGGAAATGGTGCAGCCACACCACATTGCTTTCCAGTGTATCCGGGATAACACAGCTTCCCTTTCTGCCAACCCTTCCGGTACTCCTCATATTCTCCTGCGGAAATCCGCCCTGATCAGCAATCTTGTACGATGTGATCTTTGAAAGATATCCGAGAATCTCGTTCAGGTCCATGGAAGTATATACTTTATCAAATACATCATCTGCTACCGCGGTAAGCTGTGCCGGTGTCGCCGTCTTGGCCTTTTCGAAAATCGCATTCAGTACGGTTCTCTGACGTTCTGCACGTTTAAAATCATCGCCTGCCGTATATCTGATTCTGCAGTATGCAGTGGCCTGCAGCCCGTTCAGATGCTGCCACCCGGCCTGTGTGACCGGAACATATTCCTTGCCCTGCTGCTGTGCCATCTTTTTTTCATAATCATTCAGGTACTGAATCTCCGCTTCATCAATATTCAGATCCAGCCCGCCCATATCATCAATGACATCACTGAGTCCGCCAAAGCCGACTGTGACAAAGTCCTGAATATTCATATCGAGGTTCATATTGAGCATGTTGATCGCCTGCTCCGGCCCGCCCTCTGCATAGGCCGCATTGCATTTATTATAGGTATCGTTGCCAAGGTTGAGATATGTATCACGATATACCGACACCAGTTTGATATCTCCGGTATCCTGATTGATGGATGCGATCAGAATGGTGTCCGATCTTGTATCCTTCGTCAGTTCTCCCTTACGGGTATCCACACCGAACAGCGCAATGTTCACATACCCCTTCATCGTACCGGTCTGCGTATTCTGCTTGACCGATTCGCTGATCTTCTCATTGATCTTCTCTGTCGGAATATCCACCTTCTGTACCTTTTCTATCTTGGATACGACAAAAAGCGCTGCCACTACAACCAGCAGTACAATGAGTTCCGTCACGAAAAAGATAACTCTGAGCTTCTTTTTGTTCATTTTCTTTCCGTGCTTCTTCCTCTTTCCGGATTTCACGCCTGAAGAGCTGTCCGGTTCTTCATTCTCCTGATCATTCAGGCTCTCATCCGTGTCCTGATCATCATCCGCATCATCCGAATCGTAGTATCTGTCTTCGTCCTGATCCTCTGACGATGTCTCCGCAACATCGTGGTGTTCTGCGCCGTTCCGGCTGTCGTCATCGTAATAGTCGGTATCATCGTCATAATAATCAGGTTCCTGCGCAGCTTCAGACTTTTCTTCTGTCTGAGACTCTTTTTCCGCTGTCTTCTGCTCTGCAGCAGAAGGCTTTTCTTTTTCTGCTGCATCCTGTTCTGCAGCAGAAGACTTCTCTTTTTCCTGCAGAATATCCTTTGGAGCCAGTTCTTTTACAGGCGCCTCTTTAATCTCTTCTTCTCTGACTTCCGCTTCTTTTACCGAATCTTTGTCAGAGCGTCTGCTCTGCTTCCTGTTGTGCTTTTCCTTCATAAAAATATACCAATACTTTCCGATAGCTTCTATTAAATATATGCAAAAATTATTGTCAGTATTTCCATGCATACCATAATAGCACAAAATGGAAACATGTCACGCAGTTTTTACTCTGCATGACATGTCTCCATTATTTACTGAACGGATTTCAGTTCATCACTTCCGCCAGTACACCTCTCAGCGTATCTGCAGATGCCCTCAGTTTCTTCTGCTCTGTTTTACTCAGTTCAATCGGTACCAGCTTCTCTACTCCGTTTTTACCGACAACCGCCGGCATACTGAGCGTCACTCCGTCAATCCCGTATTCTCCGTGCATCATGCTTGATACCGGAAGAATGGACTTTTCATCTCTGATGATTGCCTCACAGATTCTTCTGACACTCATCGCAATCCCGTAGTAGGTCGCATGTTTCTTTTCGATAATTTCATAAGCACTGTTCTTCACCTGATCTGCAATCTGCTGCATGGCTTCATCATGATTGTGATGACCTCTCATTTCACAGAAACGGCTGAGCGGAAGGCCTGACACATTTGCGCAGCTCCATGCTGCCATCTCACTGTCTCCGTGTTCCCCGATGATATAAGCGTGAACACTTCTGCTGTCAACACTCAGATGCTCACCCAGCAGATATTTGAGTCTGGCCGTATCCAGAACCGTCCCGGATCCGAATACTCTTGACTCCGGAAGACCGCTCTGTTTCTGTGCCACACAGGTCAGGATATCCACCGGATTGGCAACGATCAGAAGGATTCCCTTTACATCACGCTTTGCAATCTCCGGCATGATCGTTCCGAAGATGCCGACATTCTTTCTGACCAGATCAAGTCTTGTCTCTCCCGGTTTCTGGCTGGCACCTGCCGACACAATGATGATCGCCGCGTCTGTGATATCGTCATAGGTTCCTGCATAGATCTGCATCGGCTTTGCAAAAGGCAGTCCGTGACTGATATCCAGTGCTTCGCCTTCTGCCTTGTTCTGATCTGCATCAAGCAGCACCATCTCAGAAAACAGCCCGCTCTGCATCAGTGCAAATGCAGAAGCCGAACCTACAAATCCACAGCCGATCATTGCAACCTTGCGTAAATTCACACCCTTTGCTTTCATCATGTATCCGCCATCCTTTCCAATGTTCCGGGCCATCCCCGGTAACTGCTCAGTACTTCTTTTCCCTTGCTTCCATGACTATAAGATACTGCAACTGTGTATTCTTTTCCGTATCAATTGTTACAATTCAATGGAGGTGCAATAGCACCTCCATTGAAAGGAGCCTGCTTCATCAGATGGCTTTCCCCAGGAACTGGCTCTGGTAAAGTGTATAGTAGAAGCCCTGCTGATGCATCAGCTGCGCATGGCTTCCCTGCTCAATAATGTGCCCGTCCCTCATGACCAGGATCACATCCGCTTCCCTTATGGTGGAAAGCCTGTGTGCCACAATAAAGCTCGTGTGTCCTTTCATCAGTCTTCCGAAAGCCTCCTGGATCTTCACTTCCGTTCTGGTATCAATGGAAGATGTCGCCTCATCCAGAATCAGCATGGACGGATGACTGAGCATGACTCTTGTAATACACAGAAGCTGCTTCTGTCCCTGTGAAAGTCCGCCGCCATCCTCCTGGATCTCTGTATCATAGCCTTTTGAAAGACGCCGGATAAAGGAATCCGCATGACACGCCCTGGCAGCCTGAATCATTTCCTCATCTGTCGCTGCCTCATTTCCCATGCAGATATTCTCACGGATCGTCCCCGCCTTTAACCAGGTATCCTGCAGTACCATACCGTATCCGCCGCGCAGACTCTTTCGCGTCAGATCACGGATCTCTGTCCCGTCCACGCAGATCTGTCCGCTGTCCACATCATAAAAGCGCATCAGAAGATTAATCAGTGTTGTCTTGCCGCATCCGGTAGGTCCGACAATGGCGATCCGCTGTCCGGGCTGTACCTGCAGATTGAAATTCTCGATCAGCTTCTGTCCGGGGACATAGGAAAAGGCTACCTGTTCCAGACGGATCTCTCCCCGGAAGTTCTCCGGTTCAAGTGCACCTGCACGGTCAGGCGTCTGCGGCTCTTCCTCAATCAGATCAAAAATCCGCTTCGCGCACGCAATCGCATTCTGCAATTCCGTAATGACTCCTGAGATTTCATTGAAGGGCTTCGTATACTGATTGGCATAACTTAAAAAGCTCGAAAGCTGTCCGACCGTCATCGCCCCGCCGATGACCGCGAACGCACCGGTTATCCCGACTCCCGTGTAAACCAGACTGTTGACGAATCTGGTCGCCGGATTCGTAATGGAGGAAAAGAACGTTGCCTTTAACGATGCCATGCCAAGACGCGCATTGATCTCATCAAACTTCTGCAGCACATGCTCCTGCTCTCCGTAAGCCTGTACCACCTTCTGTCCTCCGATCATCTCATCAATGAGTCCTGTCTGCTCGCCTCTTGTCTCTGACTGAACCCTGAACATCTGATAGGTATGCTTTGAAATAAATGCCGCAACGCCAAAGGAAACCGGTGTGATCAGCACCACCACAAAGGTGATCTTCACATTGACAGACAGCATGAAGCAGAACGTTCCCAGAATCGTAATGACACCGGAAAAAAGCTGTGTAAATCCCATTAAAAGACCGTCTGAAAACTGATCCACATCCGCAATGACGCGGCTGACCACTTCTCCGTAGGAATGACCGTCAATATATTTCAATGGCAGAATCTCGATTTTACGGAATGCCTCATTACGGATGTCCTGCACGATTCCATAGGTCATCTTATTGTTGCAGACATTCATCAGCCACTGCGACAGCGCTGTAATCAGCGTGCAGATACCGATTGTCATCATGATCTTTAACAGTGCCGGGAACTTCACCTGTCCTTTTCCCACAATGACATCAACTGCCATACCGGTCAGCTTGGGAACATACAGCGTCAGCGCTACCGTAATGAAAGCCAGAACCAGGGACAGAATCAGGTAAATCCGATATTTTCCAAGGCGCCGGAAGACTTTCTGCACCGTCTGCATCTGCGATTCTTTCTTCTCACTCTGCATGGTCTTCCTCCTTTGGGAACTGTGAATAGTATATTTCCTGATAAACCGCATTCTCCCTCAGCAGTTCTTCATGTGTTCCGCTGCCGGCCAGTCTGCCTTCATCAAGTACCAGAATCCGGTCCGCCTCACGGATGGATGCCGCACGCTGTGATACGATGAAAATCGTCATCTGATGATGCATCTGCCGGATTGCCATCCGCAGTCTGGCATCTGTTGCAAAATCAAGCGCAGAAGCGCTGTCATCAAGGATCAGCACTTCAGGCTTTCTGACCAGTGCCCTGGCAATGGTCAGCCGCTGCTTCTGTCCGCCTGAAAGATTCCGCCCGCTCTGCTCAATCCGGAACGAAAGTCTTCCCGGCTTGGAATCCACAAACTCCTTTGCCTGAGAAGCCAGAAGAGCATCCTCCAGATCCTGCTGCGTTGCTGCCTGATTGCCCCAGCGCAGATTTTCTTCAATACTGCCCTTGAACAGCTCCGACTTCTGAAATACCATACCGATTCTGCTCCGCAGCCCGTTCATGGACTGTGTTCTCACATCCTGCCCGTGTACGCGTACGCTGCCTTCTGTCACATCATAGAATCTGGGAATCAGATTGACCAGCGATGATTTACCGGAGCCGGTACCGCCGATGATACCGATCGTCTGTCCCGGATAAGCCGCAAAGGAGATGTCCTGCAGCGCGGGATCTCCGCCGCCGGGATACGTCAGACAGACATGATCGAATTCCACAAGTGCAGGCTGACCGGAAACCGTATCCGCTGTGCTGCAGGTCTGTGCTGCACCGGCATCTGCCCCCTGCACCTGCTCCGCTTCTTCCTTCATATCCGGTTCAATTGCCATGACATCCGCCACGCGGTTCCCGCTGGCTGCGGCTCTCGTTACGGTCACAATCAGATTGGCCAGCTTGATCAGCTCCACCAGAATCTGTGACATATAGTTCAGAAGCGCAACCACGGCGCCCTGTGTCAGTGCTCCGCTGTTGACCCGCAGCGCACCCACATAGATCAGCACAATGATGGCAAAATTTATGGTCACATAAGTCAGCGGATTCATCAGTCCGGAGATTCTGCCGACAAATTTCTGTGCCGATGCCAGCTGCTCATTACGGCTTTCGAACTGCTCCCGTTCCCGGTCTTCTCTGTGGAATGCACGGATGACCCTTGCTCCTGTCAGATTTTCTCTTGTCGTCTGCAGTACCTGATCCAGGTATGACTGCACCTTTTTGTACATCGGCATGGTAATCATCATGATGCCGAAAACAATTACCGACAGCAGCGGAATCGTCACGACAAACACCATGGCAGCCTTTACGTCTACCGTAAAAGCCATAATCATGGCACCCAGCACGATGAACGGCGAACGCAGAAACAGACGCAGTACCATGTTGACACCGGACTGTGCCTGATTGATATCACTTGTCATACGGGTAATCAGCGTATCTGTTCCGATCGTGTCCATCTGTGCAAAGCTCAGCTGCTGTACATGTGCAAAGAAGGCATGCCGGAGTTCCGTTGCAAATCCGGTCGCCGCCTTTGCTGCAAAATACTGTGCGGTAATGGAGCTGGCCAGTCCGACAATACCCAGCAGAATCAGCACCAGGCACATATGAATCACGTAGGTTCTGTCACCGTTTCCGATACCCACATCAATGACTGCCGCCATGACAAGCGGCACGATCAGTTCAAAGGTCGCTTCCAGCATCTTGAAAAGCGGTGCCAGAACGGCCTCTTTCTTATAATTTTTCAGGTAGATCAACAGGGATTTCATTCTTATTTCTCCATTTGCATATGTTTATTCTGAATAAGCATAACACGCCGGAGATCACCTGTCACACCTTAAAGTTCTTCCGCATACCGGATATATTCCATTGCCCGGAGTGTATCCAGCATAACCGGACGGAGCTTCCTGTCTTCCACCATCAGACAGATCACCGCTGACGGGCCTTCGCCCTTGATCTGACTCTTTGACAGTTCAAAATCGGAGATCTTTACGTTCAGCCGGTGCATGTCTTCCGTAAACGCCCGCACCGCCTTGTTACTGTCAAATTCCAGATAAATATCGATTACCTTGGCATTCTTATGAATCCGCAGATCCAGGAGATTGAGTACCTTCAGTGTGAACATGATGAAGATCAGCGCAATGAGCGTTCCCTCGATGAATCCGATTCCGATTGCCAGCCCGCAGCATGCACAGGCCCACAACCCGGCTGCCGTTGTCAGACCGCGCACCTGATTTTTACCGGTTACGATAATCGTTCCGACGCCAAGGAATCCGACCCCGCTGATCACCTGCGCACCGATCCGGTTCATATCCGCTTTCGCATACGGAAATGTCACCTGAATATACTGACTGGTCATCATGACAAGTGCTGCACCGATACACACCAGCACATGTGTCTTGATTCCGGCACTCCGGTTCTTCATTTCTCTGTCTATTCCGATCAGTGTTCCTACCAGAAGTGCCCAGAACAGTCTGATACAGATTGCCTCCGTGCTCCATCCCTGTGCAATTTCCAGCATTGTATTCCATAATTTCATAAATGCACACCTCTGTCCCGATCGAATTTACCGCTCAGGCACAGCGTTATCTGTACTGGCTTCTTTCGTTGCGTACCTGAATGGTATGATCAAATCCCGTATAGTCTGTAAAATACAGGGTTGCAGCCCCTTCTGTTTTCAGCTCGCTGTCTTCCTTGCCTTCCATGAAATGATGTGTCCCGAATCCCGGGCCGATGACAATGGTGTCTTTCCCGTTTGTCATCCGGCTCATTCCGTCCTTTATGGTAATGGCTTCGTTCCCGCTTAACGCGGTTGCCAGATGCTCATTTTCCAGAAGCAGAGCTCCTGTAAAGGCCATCTCGATTCTCCACGGGTCTCCCTCCACACCGGATGTCTTTACCCGCACATCAATTCCGTCTTTGTTCTCCGATTCTGTCACATAGACATCCACCTGCAGATCCGGTCCGTGCTTTTTATCTCTTGCCGCCTGATCCATTTTCCACCAGTCACTGGTATCCGGCCTTTTTTCATCGCTCCAGGGCAGATAGTACCAGCCGCGCATCACCTGCTGCAGATGGAAACCTCCGGAGATCTCTTCCATTGTTTCCGATTTGAATGCGCGGTGTTCGCAGAAACTCCCTGCCACCTTCATCTCCATTTTAATCGTTCCGTCATGAAAATACAAAAAATTGGATTTCCCGTTCATGACCGTACAGGTATAGCGCCCTGTCTTAAACCGTGCAATTCCTGAACTGCGGTAAAATACGTGATAATCAGGAGCACTGTAGCTTCCCGCATGCTCAGTCGTTCGCCAGTCGGGATATCTGAGGAAATCAATCAGACAGTCCGGTGCAAGAAGATTTTTTTCCGCACAGATATCCATAATGGTATTCGCCATTTCATAGAATTCCGGAATGTCATGCCGCTTTGCCATCAGCATATACTCTGTATAATAATCTGTGGGATAGGACAGTCTGTCCTTGTCAAACCTTGTGGAATTGGCTGTGAATACCGATCCGTCGGGTTCCCAGTAGTGCAGCATCATCCGGAGATTGCGGATCGCATACTCCTCATAGGAAGCATCTCCTGTCGCTTCCGCAAGCGTAATCATCGCATCATTGTTGACTCTGTTGTAATTGCCGGCAGACTTTTCTGAAAATTCTCCGTCGTCATTGCAGTCAATACCTTCCTTCAGATACTGCTCCGCACACTTTGCCATCGCCGGCTCATGATAGATTCCGGCGCATTCCATCAGCGAAGATGCAATTGCCCATCTGTGATTCGGGGTATGGAAGCCGCCCTCCATGATTCCGCGGGCCGCGGCTCTGATCACGGCATCAATCTCCGTATAGAACGCATCCTCCTGCGCAGACCTCTGAATCCCTCTCAGATAAAAGAAAACCGGCATCAGCTTCTTGATACAGAATGCCGTATCCGGCGCTGAATTGAAATTGCACGTTACATAATCGAAAAGCCCGTTTTCATGCTGGACACGTCTGACGTAGGCAAGTGCCGGCATGATTCTCTCTGCAATGTCTTCCTTCCGGTAAAAATGGCTGTCCCTGCAGCAGTACACCGCAATCATGGATGACAGCCGGTAAATTGTGTATTTGGCCTGCACAATTCCCTTTTCATCAATGAATGCGCCATACTTCGGATTTTCCGGGTTCATAATCTGAACCTGCAGTGAATCATATACCCGCTCCTGTGTATCTTTCAGGATTCTCTGATAATGCTGTTCCATTTTATTCTCCTTTACCTGTCCATATGAAGTACTTCAAGCAAAAAAAGCATTGCAAGCGCCTGGCCATATGGCATCGGTCTGATCTCGATCTGTTTATAGAACTCTCTGCTCTCTCTTCCCATCGGCGTCCCGTAGGATACCTGTTCCACGGTTCCATCCGGTCTGATGCGCTCCAGCACGGCCTGCAGTGCCTTTTCTCCGCATTTCTGATAAGCCGGATCGATCAGCCCCATTCTCACTGCTTTGAGAATACCATATCCGAAGCCGCATGTGGCACTTGTTTCCAGATAGGAGTCCGGATCATCAATCAGCGTATGCCACATTCCGCTCTCATCCTGCATTTCGGAAAGTGTATGAATCTGTGCATTCAGTGCCTCGATCAGATATCTGCGGTCTGCTTCCGGCACCTTCATAATGGACAGCAGTTCCGGTACTGCAACCGTAAACCAGCAGTTGCCGCGTCCCCAGAAGGCTCCCGCGAAATTGTCCCGCTGCAGAAATGTCCAGCCATGATACAGAAGTCCTGTCTTTCTGTCTGCCAGATATTTGATATGAACGAGGAACTGGTATAGCGCCTCATCACGATACGCCTGATTATCTTCCAGTTCTCCCATGCTCGCCAGAAACAGATCCGCCATGAACAGCGTATCGTCCCACAGTTCCTGCGTATTTTCACTGTCAGAAGTTCTGTGCTGCAGACCGCCTTCCTGCGTCCGCGGGAATTCCTTCATTATGCTTTCCGCCCATGCATGGCACAGATCCTGCCAGATCCGGTTCGGCTTCCTGCGCAGCATCAGCGAAAGCGTCAGGAGCGGAGCCACGGTATTGATATTCTTTGCAGGAAGTCCCCCTGCAATCTCCCTCTCATAATACTTTTCCAGAAGCTCCAGATATTCCGGCCTGTCCGTCTGTTCATAGAGCTGCCAGATTCCGTACAGTCCGACCCCCTGCGTCCATTCCCAGTGCTGATAACGGGAGATGTCATCACCTGCAAGGCTTCTGCTTTTCATGTTTTTCAGAAAAATCTCATCATCCTCGTACAGGAATTTCTGAAAGCTTTCTGCCAGTATTTCCAGTGTATCCAGAACCTGCTTCATCTCTGTCTTCATCCTCGTTATCCCCTTTTTCGCATCTGCATCCGCCGCTGCCAAAATTTCTTGCAGGCTTTTTGCATTTATCCTATACTGAAACCATGCTGATCAATGACAATATTCTTTATGAAGACAAACACTATATCATCATCAATAACACGCAGAATAATACATTTTATTACATTGACTATGATAAGCGGGATGCATCCATCAATATGGAATTCCAGCATCTGCACCGCTTTTATGAAATCATGATTCTGCTCTCGCCAAGTGCAAGTCATCTGATTGAAGGGGTCCCCTACACCATCCATTCAGGTGATATGGTACTTCTTGCGCCTTCGATCCTGCATAAATCAATCTATTACAAAGGCGAACCTTCCAGACGGATCATCATTGATTTCATGTTTCCGCTGAACATGCCTGCATCGCAGAAAGCCTATGAAACCATTCTGCAGCCGTTTCATGCGCAGCTTCCGATCTACCGGTTTGACTATGAACACCAGCAGAAGCTGGTTGAAATTCTCAACAGCATTTACCGTTTCTCTGATTCACATCAGTACTACGGCAACGAAGCGGATGAATTCTATATCCATGCCAGATTTCAGGAATTTCTGTATCTGCTGTATGAAATGCAGGACTGCAATACCTATGTCAATGACCAGACCTACAACTCCATTGAACAGAGAATCTATGAGATCACCGCTTACATCCACAGTCACTACGAGGGTCCTGTCTCACTGAATTCCCTCTCGGACATGTTCTATATCAGTCCCAGCTATCTCTCCCGTGAATTCAAGCGCGTGACACATTTCAACCTGACTTCCTACATTCAGATGACCCGCATCCGGAATGCGCAGTACCGCTTATCTGCTACAGACAGCAAAATCACGGAAATTGCTTCCGACTGCGGCTTTACTTCCTTTTCCCAGTTCAACCGGATTTTCAACCGGGTCACCGGAAAATCCCCGCGGGAATACCGGAATGCCTCGCATCACTGATTCCGTCACCTGTCCAAAAACACCGGATTGGTGATCGCCATATTGGTGCAGTCATCTTCTGCCATGAAATAAAACCATCCGGCATGATCTGCCGGGAGCTCAAGATCCATACTGTAATCGCAGTAATTTCTGTCTTTTTCTGCCAGGTTATGCTCTTTTAAGTCAATATCCCTGACAATTCCCTCTTCCGAATAAACCACCATATGCCTGAGCGGGCGGTTGGAAAAAAGCTGCATATGCCCTTTAAGACTCTTCTGCTGCTCTTCCAGCCGGACATGATCTCCGGGAATTCTGCGTTCTGTACTTCCCTCTTCCGCAAATTCCGGAATCAGAACCGGTCCGTCTGTCAGGAAACTGTGTCCTCTCCTGATGGCTTCAAGAATGCTCTGCTGCTCCGGTTTTCCTTTCTGATATACATAAGTCCTGACTCCGCCGCTTGTCAGATTGGTTTCCGCCCATTTCTCCATGACCGGAATCACCTTACTGAAAATCTGTTCAAATACATACACTTCCTTCTGATAATTTTCTGAAGCAGCAGCTCTGTTTTGTCTGATCACCTGAAAGAGTGCCGAAAGCTCATCATAGAACGCATTGTAATCATCCGCACGTGTATTATGTGTATCACTTCCCGTCGTTGCCGGGATGTACCTGCCCTGCCTCAGAAGTTCGATCCACAAACGGTATGCCATGTCATTGGTCGAACCTTTCAGCATCGGATTCGATCCGTTCCAGATCTCCATGGATTCGAAAATATCGATCATGTCATAGAACTTCGGGTTCCATGAAATCGAAACACTCAGATCTCTGGGATGGTTGAGCTGTGCAAGTCCTCCTGCCGCCTTGATCTGACTGACAATTCTTCTGAATTCAAATCTGAGATAATCCTCTTTCCGGTGTTCATCATCCGGAATTCTGTATATGACATCTTCCTCCACACCAAGCGCCATCACATGACCGTTTGAAGTTGAGATTTCCTTGGATATGACCGGAAGAAAATTTTCTCTTTTTTCTTTTTTCCATTCCTGATGGTTCAGTACATTATGATGATCACTGAGTGCGCCAAACGAAAGCCCCATCGCCATCATGGAATTACATACTTCATGCGGCCTTTCCGAAACATCGTCCGTACCGCCGTATACCGGACTGCTGTATATGCTGTGATGATGCAGATCTCCTGCATACCATCCCTTTGCTGCCATATCTGCAAAGCGTTTCAGTTCATAACGCCTTTGTGTAAGCGCATCTTCTGTTACAATGAAGCTGTCTGTGATGATTTCATATTCGGATCCGCAGGAGATCTCAGCCACATATTCACCGGCGGCAATCTCGCAGATGAGTTCCCCGTCAAAGCCGGTGATTCTCCTGTCCATCGTAATCCGCCCGTTGACACGATTGAAATTCTGCGGTGTTTCCCCCTTCTGCAGACGGAACAGCTTTACCTGCGCCGGAATGTTCTTTCCGGATCCGTCCATGGTGGTCACGCGGAGGTTTCCCGTTTTTTTCACTTTCAGTGCATTTTTTTCTGCCTGCAGATTTTTCTGCAGCTCGTCAGAATACTGTTTCTCAAGCTCCGTCAGGGCATCATACATCTGCTCCGCCGTCATTTTCATGACCACTTCGTCCGGATGATCCCCGTCCTGCATTCCCTGTAATATTCCGATTGCTATTGAAAGAAATTTGGTTTCCTTCATCTGTCTGTTTCCTTCTTACCGCTTTGACATGCTGTCTCTTTTTACAGAGAGGGAGCGACAGTGCCGCTCCCTTTCCGGAATCCGTTACCTGCTGCAGCTTTGATGATCAGTTGCTCGTCGCTGCTGATGAAGCTGCTGAAGTTACGGCACCTGTATCATAATAGGATGCTCTCTCTTCCAGAATCTTCTCAAGGCCTGCATCTACAAGCTTCTGATACTCAGATGCCTGTGTTGCCTCAAAATCTTCCGGCTTGCAGCTGATCAGATTGTAAACATAGGAGATACACATGGATTCAAGGTTGGACTTATACTGTGTCTCGGAATCAAGTACCTTGGGTGTTGTCGGGTACAGATACTGCGCAGTTGTACATACATCATACAGGTTGTTGAACCAGTCCTGTGTTTCCCAGGTGCAGGTGGATGTCCAGGAAGAAACCTGGCCTTCCTTGGAATCAACATACTTGAAGTGCTGATTGACAATGTTGTAATCGTTCGGTGTTCCCGGGTAGCCCTTTGCTGTCTTCTCTTCTGAGGTCAGTGCGATCGGTGCGCCGTCTGCCGTCTTCTGGTGATCCGGTGTGAACTCCACATTCTCTGCATTGGTCGGATCTGCGAGCCAGTTCAGATACTTGACAACTGCATCTGTCTTCTTCTGGCTGGTTGCAGGAACCATGATATACATTCCGTAAAGAGGTTCTGTCGGATTACGATAGGATCCGTCAGGCAGTGTCAGGCAGTTGGTGGCTACAAATTCAGCGCCCTTTACTGTTGACTGCAGTGTCGGAATATAATCAAAAATATTGGTGGAATCATCCAGGATAAATCCGGCATTTCCGGAAGTCACATCCTGCTTGTACTGATCGTTTGTGGTATCTACAGCAAAGTCCTGGGAAATGATGCCGTCATTGTACATCTTGTTCATTTCCTTCAGTCCGTCCATTGCCCCGTCTGCAAAGACGATGAAGTTCTCAGAATATACATAGGCATCCTTGTCACTGAGTTCCGGTACATAGGAACCGATGAAGTTCAGATAGAACTTCTCTGTATCCGTTGTGCCGCCCATTGCCCACGGAACCACATTTGCCACATTACCGGGGTTCTTTTCCTTTACTGCATACAGATACTTGATCAGTTCATCCTTTGTTGTCGGAACTTCCATTCCCAGTGCATCGCACCAGTCTTTTCTGACATAGGTGATATGACGCGGAATCTGGAAACCGCGGCGTTTCATAATGGCATACTGCTTGCCGTCATACTGGCCCATGTACTGGATGTTGCCGATGTTATCCGTAATGTTCTGACCATACTTTGCGAGGGAATCTGTCAGGTCAGCGACACCGCCCTGTGAAGTATAGTTGCCGAACAGCGCCTGTGAATAGGTAAAGATGACATCCGGTGCATTTCCGCCGGTCATCATGGTATTAAGCTTATCATCAGAGCCGGATCTCGGTACGGATACATAACTGACATTGACATTGCAGTCCTTGAGCACCTGCTCCTTGATCCAGTTCGCAAGCGGATTGTCCTCCATTGTCGTGCCGCTGGCTGCATCACTTCTGTCCCAGATCATACAGGTAATGGATTCTGCATCCCCGGATGCTGCAGTATCCGTTCCTCCGGAAGTTGTCTTGGAAGATGCTGCTGTACCGGCGCTGCTTCCGCAGCCTGCCAGCATTGTTGTCACAAGTGCACAGCTTACCAGTTTTGTTATGAAACTCTTTTTCATGTAATTCTCCCTTCTGTTCCCAACACATCGTTTTTTGCTATGTTCAGCCGGAGTCAGCCCTTTACTGCTCCCAGCATGATACCTTTGGTAAAATACTTCTGTATGAACGGATAGGCGATCAGCATCGGTGTCATAGAGATCACAATGCTGGCTGATTTGATATTATCCGCAACCAGTGCGGTTGTCGTTCCCTCAAGTGCCGAGATCTTGATGGAATCAATCATCTGTTTGAGCTGCATCTGTACCGTATAAAGTGAAGAGGTGTTGATGTAATAAAGATTATCTGTAACGCCGTTCCATCTGCTGACCGCATAGAACAGGCTGAGCGTGGCAATTACCGGCGTCGACAGCGGCAGTGCGATCATTGTCAGTGCCTTGAGTTCAGAGCATCCGTCAATATATGCGGCTTCATAGAGCGACTGATCAATACTCAGGAAAAAACTTCTCATGATAATCAGGTTATAGGCGCTGAGACACCCCGGGATCAGAAGCGCCCATATGGTATCGATCATGCCGAAGCTCTTGATGTTCAAAAAGGTAGGAATCGTTCCGGGATCCAGATACATGGTCAGAACGAACAATGTCATGATCACGCCTGCGCCCTTTAAGTTCTTCTTGGAAAGCGGATATGCCGCAACCGTTGTCATGAACATGGCAAGTGCGGTAAATCCCAGGGTCAGCAGAATGGTATATACAAAAGAGCCTGTGAAATTCGAATTGGTAAATGCCTTTTTATAGGCATCCAGTGTGAATTCGGCGGGAAATACCGTAACCTTTCCTGAAAGGATGGCACCCTTGGAACTGATGGACATGGAGAAGACTCTCAGAATCGGAACAATTGCGATCATGGAGATCAGTACAAACAGGATACCGACCACTGTCTGAAATATTTTATTGGATCTGGAATTTGTCAGTTCTCCCATCAGATAATGCCCTCCTCTCCGAATTTTTTCGCCATCTGGTTCACCATCAGTACCAGCACGATTCCGACAACGGACTGGAACAGACCTACTGCTGCCGCGTAATCATACCGCATGTTCTGAAGACCGGTTTTATATACATAGGTACTGATTACCTCAGATGCATCCGCCACCAGCGTATTGCCCATCATATAAGGTCTTTCAAAGCTGATGGACATCACATTTCCAAGTGCCATGATCAGCATCATGGAAATTGTTCCCTTGATCTGCGGAATCGTAACATACCAGATCCGCTTCATTCTGGTTGCACCATCAATATAGGCTGCTTCATTAAGAGACGGATCGGTTCCGGAAAGTGCCGCCAGGTAGATGATCAGGCTGTAGCCTGCGCCCTGCCAGATTCCTGCGATCCAGTACACCGCTCTCCACCATCCCTGACTGCTCAGGAAATCAACGGTATGCCCGCTGAGTGCGGCAATGATGTTATTGACCAGTCCCTGCTGTGCGAACAGCTGCTGTACAATACCTGCAATAATTACCCAGGAAAGGAAATGCGGCAGATAAAGAATCAGCTGTGTTGACTTCTTGATGAAACTGTTATGTATTTCATAAAGGAACACCGCCAGAATAATCGGAAGCGGGAAACCGAACAGGATATCACCGATATTCAGTACCAGCGTATTACGAAGTGCCAGCCAGAACTGCCCTGCTGTAAACGCTTCCTTAAAGTTACTGAGTCCTACCCACGGACTTGCAAGAACTCCGCGGAAAATATTATATTTTTTGAATGCGATGATGATACCGATCATTGGCTTGTACTTGAACAGAACCAGATAAAGTACCGGCAGAATCAGCATCAGATAGAGCTGATAATTGTTTTTCAGATACGTTTTCCGGTTGATTTTATGTACCGGCCCGGAACCCGCAACAGATTTTTTCCCAAGTTTTCCCATACTGTACCTCTCACTTCCTCAAAGCTCCTGCAACCCCCTGCAGATCCTTTAAAATCTTATAGCATAAGTTTACCGGCAGAGCAGGTTATAATCTATGCAGAATTTTATCTTATCTTCCAAAAACATTGCATATTTTGCTTTCAGAATTTCAGAATCCGTCATTCTGCTGCATCAAAGCCGATAAAAAAGCTGCTCCGGAATGCAGGATTTCATGGTTCTCCCGCTTCCAGAGCAGCTTTGCGCTGTTCATACCGTTTCAGTTCATATTCACAGACTCACTTCCCTCATTCCGCACGTCTTCATCGCCTTCAGGAATGTCTCCGCATCCCGGTTGGCAATCAGCTGCGTGGGAAAATCAATTTCCGACAGAAGCGCTTCGACACGGTCAAAACCACCGATATCACAGGAAATGTGTGCATCGGAAGATACAATGATCTGTACGCCGAGCTCCGCGCACCTCTGTGCAATACCGCGGCAGTCCGTGTTTACCTTCTGTGCACCGTCAAAGCTGTGCTCATTGATCTCGATCATCTTGTGCAGCGCTTTGGCCGCAGTCAGAACCGTGTCCGTATCAAACGGCACGCCGGATCGTCCGGGATGCCCCAGAAACATGACTTCACTGTGCTCCAGCGCTTTGACATACATTTCTGTTGTCTGCGACAGATTCGCACCGATTGTGTGGCTCGTCCCGTGCACGCTGGCAATCACATAATCCAGCTTTCCGGTAATATATTTCTCCAGATCAACCGGAGGATCCAGTCTGTCTCCCACCGTGGAGAAGGCCTTCATACAGCCCTCACCGAACAGGTGCCCGTCCAGGTCGACAATATCCGCTTCACAGCCGCGGAGCAACGTAACATGATTCCAGCATCTCGGCCATCTGCTCTGGTTGGTAAAGAACTGATAATTCTTCAGATTTTCCGGATCTTCAAACAGCATGCTGCTGAAATGGTCTGTACTGCCGAGCAGCTCCAGTTTCTTTCCGGCAGCAGCGGCAACATTTTCTTCAAGTGTGGAATAGGCATGCCGCGAATACATGGTATGCGTATGTACATCACATTTTATATCATAAGACATTCTGATTCTCTCCTTTGATCCGGACACGGAATGAACGGATTTCGAACGGCCTGATTTCAAATGAAACGCTTCCGCTGTCTTCCGGCATCAGGCTGCCGTCTTCCTGCAGGGCATTTTCCATCAGATCACATTCTGTCACGGATTCCGGCTCAAGTCCCTGCAGATCAAGGTGTACCTTATGCCTTGCGCCATAGCCTTCATACATTCTGACAATTACCGCCTGTCCGTCTTCTGACGGTTTGACCGTGTCCACATATACACCCGGTTCCTCCACACGCGCCATGCTGTAATCCAGACCGCAGCGCTGCTGCAGGAGCGATGCATCTGCATACCAGGCGCGGAGCGGCACATTCAGTGCATATGCTTCTTCCGTTACTCTGCCCCTGCGATAATCTCCCATATGCGGATAAAGACTGTACGTGAAATGATGGAAACCAAGATCTGCCTGCGGGTTCGGTGACACACCGGATTTAAGGAGTGTCAGCCGCAGCTGCTGATCTGTCGCATCATAGCCGAACCGTCCGTCATTCAGTATCGCTGCGCCATAGTCTGCTTCCGACAGATCAATCCATTTGTGTGCGCAGGCTTCAAATCTGGCCTGATCCCAGCCGGTATTGCGTGAAAGTCCTCTGCTGACGTTACCGAACTGAATCTCCGCAGTTACGTGATCCGACAGGATATCCAGCGGAAATGCCGCCTTCAGGAGCATCTGATGTTCCTGCCAGTCCAGCGTGGTTTCAAAATCAATCCTTCTGTCATAATGATAAAAATGAATCTCCTGCACAATCGTGGATTTCAGGAACTGATACTGCACCATCACCGTCATGCGCAGCGTCCCCTGCTCAATCAGCCTGCAGAATCCGGGCTTCGGGAGCGGATATTCCTTTTCCTCATAGGTCGCATCAATATTCCAGCAGTCGTAATCCAGCGGTCTGTCCTGGAAAATCTGAAGGTGATTGAGTGCCGCGCCGTCTGCTCTGCGCAGCTGCCTGCCGGCCTCCAGATCATATAATCCGGTCAGTTCTCCGGCTGCACTGATCTGCGCCTCGTAGAACGGCGTCCGGATCTGCACGCCCTCTGCATCCTGTGACGCTTCCCAGTCTCCCTCTGCCGTCTGCTGCTCCATCTCTTCCTGCACGATCCGGAAGCCCTTCCCCGGCACGCTTCCGGTCTGAATCAGGTATCCTGTGCCACTTTGATATTCAATTTCGGTATGCTGCGTCATTTCCTGCGCCACCAGGCCGCTTTCGATCAGCGCCGTTCCTGTCTCTTCATCCACAAAGACTGCTCCGCTGCGCGCAAAGCCCAGCAGGTTAAAGAGCAGCAGAGACTTTTTTCCGTTCTCCGGCATCCAGCCGTCCATCCCCGTCAGACTCCTTGCCGCCTCATAAATCAGCCGTTCGTCCGCATTTCTGATATCCTCATACTGCCCGGCAGACTCTTCATAAACCTCCTGAATTGCTGATCCCGGCAGGATATCGTGGAACTGATTCAGAAGTGTCAGCTTCCAGACCTCTTCCATGAGCTGCTGCGGGTATTCCGTTCCCGCAATGAGTGCGGACATCAGCTGCATCGCTTCTGCTTCCTGATTCAGGAATTCACTTCTGCGGTTCTGTGCCTTGTTTTCCGCCATGGAGGTATATGTACCCCTGTGATATTCAAGGTAGAGTTCGCCGTTCCATACCGGAACTGCACGCTGTCCTGCAATATTTTTCTCCAGTCTGTGGAAAAAATCTTTTACGGAGGTCTGCTGTGTTTCCGGACAGCCCGGAATTCCTGCTTCCATTCTGCGGCTCTCTTCCAGCATCTGCGCGGTCGGGCCGCCGCCGCCGTCTCCAAAGCCGTAGCAGGTCAGCACTTCATCCGTCAGTTCCTTATTCTGGAATGCCTGCCAGGTACCCATGACCTGTGACGCATTCTGTCTGCCGTTATAGGTATAGTTGATCAGCTGCTTCTGATCACACCCTGCGCCCTTCCGGTAATCACTTGTCGTAATAAAGTATGCCAGTACACTGCTCCCGTCGATTCCCTTCCAGTACATCAGATCATTCGGGATCCGGTTGGTGTCATTCCATGCCAGCTTCGTTGTCATGAAATAACGGATTCCGCTCTTTTTCATGATCTGCGGCATGGCTGCGCTGTAGCCGAATACATCAGGCAGCCAGAGCACTTCATTTTCCGCACCGAACTGCTCGCGGAAATATTTTTTTCCATAGAGAATCTGACGTACCATGGATTCTCCGGAGATCAGATTGCAGTCTGCTTCAAGCCACATGGAGCCCTCCGGCTCAAAGCGGCCTTCCTGCACGCGCTCCCGGATCCGTGCAAAAAGTTCCGGTGCATCCTCCCGTACGAATTCATACAGCTGCGGCGTACTGGACATAAAGCGGTATTCCGGATATCTGTCCATCAGATGCAGTACTGTGGAAAAACTTCTGATCGCCTTTTCTCTGGTCTGGCGGACCGGCCACTTCCAGGCCACATCAATGTGCGTATGCCCGACAGATGCCGCCACGACACCGGACTTCGCACCGTACAGGTGCTCTGCAAGCCACGCGGAAGCCTTTGCAGCCGACTGATGAAACGCATCCGTTTCCTCCCACTGCCCCTCTGCCTCTGTGTACTGGCTTCCCTGTTCCCAGAGCTCCAGCATATTCACTGCTTCCGAAAGCGCCTTCAGAATACGGATTCTGTTCTGATCCGACGCTTCCATCTGCACTGCCGCCTCATACGGCACCAGCAGATCATAATAGATCTTCTCCGCAACGCGGTCTGCCTGCGCAGCACTGATCTCCAGAAAATTCGTCTCCTCTGCAGAATTCGAGTATGCATACAGACCGATCTCATATACTTTTCCCGGCTCCGCTGAAGGTGTCAGTGTCACTTCATTATGGTTCATATCCATTGCACAGAGCGGCTGTCCGTTCAGATATACGATAAACTGCGGATTATCTGTATTCCAGATATCCGTTGCCCCGGTAGACACCTGCAGCAGAACTTCCTTCCCTGTATATTCCGGCGGCAGGATAAATCCCGTACGGAATGCATAGTGCTGATCCCGTCCGCCCCAGAGCATGCCTTTTTCAAATGTATCCCACGAGGAGCAGTCTTCCAGTGTCTTTTCACGCTCTCCGTATCCGAGTTTCCGGTAACGGATGGCAGCGCCCGGCAGATCCGTTATTCTGATCTTTCCGTACGACCTGCACGCCGCAAGTGTATTCAGAATGCTGTGTATTCTCTGCAGCTGCTGTTCCTGTGTGTACATTTCAATTCCTCATTCTTTCTGTTCCTGCAAAATATGTGTCAGTTCTTCCTGCAGATATCCGGGAATCTGCTCTGCAAGCTCTTCCCACGGAAGATACTGCTGCCCGGACAGTACGGTCTCATGGAAGTGCATGGATGGTGTAAAGGCGTAATGTGTTCTGATATATTTTTTCACCTTTTCATTCTCTTCGTCCGAAATGCGGATCTTTTTCAGAAACCGTTCCGGTGCATCCAGTCCGTGAATTCCGGCAGATGTGCTGCATGCGCCCATCAGCTCCGGATAGAGATAAAAAAGCTGCGGATCCGGCATCATGGCATGCTTTCCCGGCTGGGAATACATGATCACATGCAGGCCGTTCCTGCCCGGAAGCACGGCCTTCTCTGCGCCCGCCTCCAGCGTCAGCGTGCTGCTTAAATATCTGCCGTGGAAACTGCCCTCCGTACCCGTAATCCGTCCCTCATGATCAAGATAGATCCAGATATGTTCAAGATCATACAGATGCTGTATATCATAATCCAAAAAATAGGCATATTCAATTGCCATGCAGGTCTCCCGGGAAATATTCTCCAGCAGGATCTCTCTGCGGAACGAATCACTCGGCCCGCTTCCGGTATAAACCCGGTATCCGATCTTCCTGATCCGGAAAGGCTCCAGGTCATCCATCCGGATCTGCGGTGCATAGCTGCAGATTTCTTCCAGATTCATTGTTTCTCTTCTCCTTCATGGATTTCCCGTTTTGTAATCACCTCCTGCAGGGAAGGATCCACCTGCAGGCGTCCGGAGATATTCACATCTTCTGCATGACGCAGATAAATGCAGGGAATCTCATGCGGATAGCAGCCGTATGCGGAAGGCTGTTCGTCGAGCACCTCCGGCAGATTGGTTCCCTGTCTCTTCCAGCAGATGTCCATGTCCTGCAGCTGTACATGCTCAACCGGTGCATATTCCTCTCCTGCAATCACAATGCTGCACTCTGAAGTCATGGAGATATGATCCATGTAAATGTCTCTGATCCGGCCGGGCAGCCTGTCTGTTCCCGCTCTTTTCGTTGCGGAGATGAACACGGGCTCTCCTTTGCCCCACCATGCCGGAGAGAAACTGCGGCCGGTACCATCTGCATAACGAAGTGTATTGCCGGTTACATGATGCACATGAATGTCCGCTATTTCACCACCGTCTCTGGACCAGATACCGATTCCTCTGGAACTGTCTCTGATCACGCAGTCAGACAGTATCACATGACGGATGCTGCCATGCGTTTCCGTTCCGATCTTAAGCGCAGAGGAGCGGGAATGAAGAATGCACCCGGTAATCACAATATCCTCACAGTCACCGTATTTGCGATGCATCGGCCCTGTCGCCTTTACCACGATGGAATCGTCCCCGCCTGAGATCACACAGCCGCGGATCACGACATTTCTGCAGCAGTCCGGATCGATTCCGTCATTGTTGGGTCCGCGGTCATTGTTAAGGATACGGACTCCCTCCACCAGCACATTCCGGCAGCCTGCCATATGAAGTGTCCAGAATGCGGCGTCGCGGAACGTTACGCCTTTAACCGTCAGATTCTCCACATCTTCCAGAAACGTCATCCGTGGTCTGAATCCGCGGATATTCAACGGGCATTCATGTTTTCCATGATCTGCATCGTCATCATAAAATACCAGTGCGCCCTGTCCGTCTATCACACCGTCTCCCGATATGGTAATGTCACGTTCATGACAGGCATACAGAAAGCACCCGCCCTCCCAGCCGGAGTCCCGGTTATCATCCTGATAACCACCGGTATAGTCCTTCATATCTGCAGGATCCAGACTTGAGCGCAGTATTGCCCCGCTTTCCAGATGAAGTTCCACTTCCGATCTGAGGCAGACGGTTCCCGAGAGGAAATCTCCTGCCGGTACATATACCTGCCCGCCTGTCTTTGCGCAGTCATCAACTGCTGCCTGAATCGCCTGCGTACACTTTGTCTTTCCGTCTCCCACTGCTCCATAGTCCAGAATGTTATACACCATTTTCTCCCGTCCTCCCCGTTTTATCCACATGGCATGAATTACCGCGTACAGCTCATTACCTGCACAAAAAATGCATGGTACTTTGCCTGCAGATATGCACAATATTCTCAGTATCTGCAATGATTTCACTATATCATAACCATTGCAGATTACCTCGCATATTTTGCTGTACTTCTGCTGCAAATCCATGCACTTTCTGTTTTTTATTTTCCGTTTTCCGTTCAAAGTGACCTCAGGAACCGCATATCCTGCCGCGCATATTCCGGAATCTGCTCTTCCCTTAAGAGACACAGGTCCCTGCCGTTTTCATGAAGCCACTTTGAAATGACCTCATATTCCATCAGCCCCGTTCCAAGCGGCACCGGTTCATAGCTGTCGTCATCCTTCAGCATGAAATCCTTCACGTGAAGCGCACAGATATATTTTCCGGTATATTTAAGCCACTTCGTCCAGTGTGCCGGTTGATTTCCGATATTATCGGGCTCCAGAACATTCACCGCATCGAAAATCATTCTCAGATGCCGCTCGTCCTGTACCGTTTCCATCACCTGCAGAACCGCATCAATGCTGTCCAGCACGTGGGTGCAGACCGGCTCAATCGCCAGCGTCGCATCCAGTCTCTGTGCTTCTTCAACGACACGCTGCACACTGTCCAGCATATAAGGAAACCATGCTTTCTTCTGCTCCGGATCCGGTCTGGCATAGGAGGTTTCCGTCCCGACAACCTCTGCGCCCATCTCTTTACTGTATGCAAGGCATTTCTTCAGTCTGTCCACCGCCTCGCCCCGGATCTCCGCATCCGGATTTCCGAGATCGACATAACAGCCCAGCACCGGAATTCTGACCTGCTGCGCTGCAAAAGAGGCTCTGATCCGTTCTCTTTTCTCCGGCGTGATGTCATTTACACCTTCAATTCCTGTAAATGCTTTCCATGGTGCGATCTGCGCTGCTTCATAGCCCTGATCATGCAGAAACCGTGCCAGCGTTTCAATCTCCATTCTGCCAAAATCATGTCCGCGTACCCCGATGAACATATGTTATCCCCCGTTATTTCCCTTTACGCCAGCGTCAGGCGGATGACAACCGGCTGCCCGCTTCTGTAATCTGTGGTAACCTTCAGGCCTTCCTTCGTCTGTTCCCATACGGCAGGTGTCTTTTCCCCGAGCACTTCAGCCTTCGTAATGATTCCGGTGAAGCCTTCGCCGCCGGATGGTGTCTTTTCTGCAAAGGTATGGACGAAATACTGTCCGTCATCGCTGCCTCTGAGTGCAATCGCATAGATATGTCCGCCCTGCACGGTAAACCGGAAGTCCTCCGGTGTGAAAACCTTTACCTTCTGATCGGTAAAGAAGCCTTCCTCCACCTTTGTCGGACCTTCCGCGCATACCTTGTAGGTGGATGAGCCATAGATCGCTTCTCCGTTTATTTTCAGCCACTTTCCGATGGAACGCAGAACATCCTGCTCCTCCATGGTAATTGTTCCGTCGGACTTTGGCCCGATATTCAGCAGCATATTGCCGTTCTTACTGACAATATCCACAAGATCGCACAGAATGTCCTGTGCCTTTTTATACCGGTTATCTGTTGTATATCCCCAGGAATCAAATCCGATGGAAGTATCCGTCTGCCAGGTATAGGGCTTTACGTCCGCAAACTGTCCTCTCTCCACATCCGGCACTGCCGTGCCGAACAGGAATGCATCATGCTTGTAATTAATGACGCCGCTCTCTCCCTGCTCTGCCATACAGTTGTAATAGTATGCCGCAGCCTTCTTCAGATACGGGCGAAGCGCACTGTGCTGAATCCACCAGTCAAAATACAGCACATGCGGATGGAATCTGTCCACGATTTCGCAGGTGCGTGCCAGCCAGTCCTGCATATATTCTTCGGACGGCGCCGGCTGACTGAAGATATCAAACTGGTCCTCCGGTTCTTTCATGGACGGCCAGTAAAAATCGCCTCTTTTTAGCGGTTCATGAATGTCACTTTCAAATTCCTTTCCGTGACCAAGAAACCACCAGTGTTCGATCCGGTGTGAGGATGCGCCGAAGGTCAGTCCGCTTTCTTCAAAGCTCTTCTTCAGTTCCCCGAGAACGTCGCGCTGCGGCCCCATCTCTGCAGCATTCCAGTGGGAGATGCTGCTCCTGTACATCTGAAATCCGTCATGATGCTCCGCAACCGGCACGACATACTGTGCCCCCGCTTCCTTAAAAAGCGCGGTCCATGCATCAGGGTCAAAGTGCTCTCCTTTGAACATCGGGATAAAGTCCTTCAGACCGAAATCCTTATGCGGCCCGTAAGTCTTCACATGATGTTCGAACTCACGCGTTCCCTGCATGTACATGTTTCTCGTATACCACTCATTGGCATAGGCAGGCACACTGAACAATCCCCAGTGAATGAAGATGCCGAATTTTGCCGCTTTATACCAGGACGGAACCTGATATGCGCAAAGAGACTCCCAGGTATCCGAATAAGGCCCCTGTGCAATCACACTGTCTATACGTTCCATTTCCTTTTGGAGATCCATCTGTTCCATATTTTTCCATTCCTTCTCTGTTTTCTGCGCTGTCTTTATCCCTGTCTCAGAAGTTCAACCCCGTAAGGCGGCAGGGTCAGTGTCTCTCCCCCGCAGTACTTTCGTCCGCTCAGCATGCTGGTTCCTGCAAGCTGATCTGTCAGACAGATGCTGTTTTCTCTGGCGGTATGATTTTCTTCTCCGAGATGATTCAGGAAGAACAGATAATTCACGCCGTCTTTTTCCCGGATGGACAGTTCCAGGCCTTCCGGCAGTTCCTTCGCATCCTGTGACAGAAGTCCCTGTTCTGTGCAGAGTTTCTTCGTAAATGCATGATAAAAATCCTTCTCTGATCTGGTTCCGAAATAGTATACCTGTCCTTTTCCGGTATGATGCACGGAAAGTACCGGCATTCCCTGATAGAAATCCGTTTCATAGCCGGCCAGTGTCTGCGCTCCCTCCGGATGGCTTAAGGCAAACATCAGCTCTGACGTATAGCGTTGCCCGTCCCAGGTGAAGTGATTGCACTCCCCTGACGGGAGAGAATCAAATTCTTCGATCCAGAGTCCGCAAAGTTTCCTGAGTTCTCCCGGATAGCCGCTCTGCGTGACATTATCATTCTCATCTGCCATACCGCTGTAAATGGACAGTACCAGTGTTCCGCCCTGCTCTGTAAAGGCACTCAGCCGGTCGCTGACGCCCGGTTTTACCATATAAAGCGTCGGTGCAATCACCAGCCTGTAGTCATCCAGCGGAGCATCTGTCCCGATCACGTCCACCTGCACGCCATAGGCATGCAGTGCCTCATAATAGCAGTACAGCTCATCCAGATAATGCAGATCCATATTAAGACCTGCGCTCATCTCAATGGCCCACCAGTTATTCCAGTCAAAAAGGATCGCTGCCTTTGCAGGTACCCTGCTGCCGATCAGTTCATCGCCAAGGCTGTGCAGCTCCTGTCCCAGCTCTTTGCACTCTCTGTATATTCTGGTATCATTCGTTCCCACATGACTGATAAAGGCACTGTGCAGCTTTTCACACTCTGCACGGCACTGTCTCATCTGGAAGAACATAATCGTATCCGCGCCGTGCGCCATTGCCTGATAGCTCATCAGACGCATTTCCCCGGGGCGCTTTAAGGTCGCATAATTATGCCAGTTGGAAACGCTCGGGGTCTGTTCCATCAGCGCAAACGGCATACCGGGCTTTAAGCCGCGCATGAGATCATGCTTCATGCCGATCATCGCCTCGGGTTCGCCTGCATTCGGATAGTTATCCCAGGAGATAAAGTCCATATGCTTTGCCCATGCACCGTAATCCAGCTCTTTATAGAATCCCATCAGATTGGTTGTGATCTTCGCATCCGGTATGATCTTCCGGATTTCCTCCGATTCATCGATAAAGTTCTGCATCAGGGAATCTGAATAGAACCGGTAATAATCCAGCGTGATGCAGGGAAACATGCTGCGGTTGGATTCAAAATGCTCTGTCAGGAGATTCGGCGCAACAATTTCATCCCAGTCATAAAAGGTATGTCCCCAGAAATGGGTATTCCACACCTGATTCAGCTTTTCCAGTGTTCCGTATTTTTTCTGCAGCCAGATCCGGAATGCCTTTTCACAGTTTTCGCAATAGCAGATTCCGCCGTACTCGTTGCCGATATGCCATGCAACAATATTGTCCTGATTCCGGTAATGCTCTGCCAGTTTCGCTGCAAGACGGACAGAATACAGATGGAACGTCGGACTGTTCGGACAGGAATTATGCCTTCCTCCGAATTTGCGCTTCATGCCGTTAAATTCCGTTCTCAGAATGTCCGGATGACGGTGTGCCATCCAGGCAGGATGCGCGCCTGTCGCTGTTGCCATACAGATCTTCATTTTCTTTTCCGTCACCATGCGGACGGTCTCATCAAGACCTGAGAAATCATAATGTGTTTCATCCGGCTGAATCATCGCCCAGTTGAATACATTCAATGTCACAATATTCACACCTGCCTGCGGCAGGTACTCCATATCCTTTTGCAGTTCCTCTGTTCCCCACTGCTCGGGATTATAATCTCCGCCATACAGAATCTCATGTACCTTATTACTCTGAATCATATCTGCCTCATTTCTCTGTCAAAAAAGGCCTGTGCAGCGCACAGACCTTTTTTCAGTTTTCAGGAATCAGCAACTGCCGGTTCATGTCATCTCTTCGATCTTACAACATTGCAATGTGCATATGCTGTACCAAATCCTGCAATCCTTATCCGCATCAGACTCTTTCAAATACCGGAATGCTGTCAATCGGAGCGGCCGCCTTAATGGTCTGTCCGCCTTCATACTGCCTGTGATCACGGATATCCTGCCACTTTCCTGCCGGCAGATATACTTCTCTTTCATATTCATCTGCATGCAGTACCGGCGCAACCAGATATTTTGCACCGAACATATACTGATCTGACAGTTCCCAGCACTTTTCATCCGCCGGGAATTCATAGAACATCGCACGCATCATCGGCATGCCGTTTTCATGGGCTTCTCTGCCCAGTTCTTCAATGTAAGGTCTGATGGAAAGACGAAGATCCAGGTTCTTCTTCATAATGCCCATTGCCTCATCTCCGTAGCTCCAGAGTTCATTCGGCTGACCGGTCGGCAGATAGCCGCCGCCAAAGTCCTTGTCATTGAAAGCCGGAATATTATGCGGATCACGATCTCCATGCATACGCAGAACCGGTGTGAATACAGCAAATTCATACCAGCGCATCAGCAGGTGTACAAATGCGGGATCTGTCACATCGCCGTTCATAAAGCCGCCGATATCCGTTGTCCACCACGGAATACCTGCAACGCCCATGTTAAGACCTGCCGCCACCTGATCCTGCAGGGATTCAAAGGTACTCTGCACATCACCGGACCACAGGAGCGCGCCATATTTCTGACTTCCTACCCAGCCGCATCTGACAAGACTGAGTACATCTTTGTTTCCGTTTTGCTGTTCGCCGTCATAGAATGCTTTTGCATACAGTCTCGGATAAATATTGCTGACTTCCAGTGCGGGTCCTATGGAATAACGGTAGTTATCATAATCATATACGGCAAGGTCAGGCTCAGCATTATCCAGCCAGAACATGTCGATTCCATAATCGTAATAGTTCTTTTTGCACTTCTCCCAGATGAAGGCTCTTGCCTCCGGATTGGTGGTATCTACTTCCACGCAGTCGCCCTGATAATCATAGGTCTCAATGCTGCCGCGCTCTGTACGGATCAGCAGTCCTCTGTCATACATTTCGCCGAAGTTCACGCTCT
This sequence comes from uncultured Butyrivibrio sp., assembly GCA_964388815.1. Lineage (GTDB taxonomy): Bacteria > Bacillota > Clostridia > Lachnospirales > Lachnospiraceae > Butyrivibrio. Next base: position 28,418 of record CAYMBY010000028.1, read on the forward strand.
TACGGTCAACAGACGGCCATACGGATACGACCACCTTTGTTCCCATGGCATGAAGTTCATCCACCATTGCCTTCGGATCAGGCCAGAACTCTTTGTCAAACTGCCAGTCTCCCTGACGTGTCCAGTGGAAAAAGTCAATTACGATGACATCCAGCGGAATATTCAGTTCCTTGTATTTACGTGCAACAGACAGTACCTCGTCCTGCGTACGATAACGGAGCTTGCACTGCCACAGCCCCAGCACATCGCTTCTCATGACGGGAGCACGTCCGACAACAGCCGTATAGTTTTCCGTGATCTGTTTCGGCGTATCATCTGCTGTAATCCAGTAATCCATTTCCTTTGTTGCCTGTGCATGCCATTCGGTATAATTCTTACCGAAGGAAGCACTGCCCACTGCCGGGTTGTTCCAGAGGAAACCATAGCCAAGGCTGGAAAGTGCAAACGGAACGGAGGACTGGGAATTACGCTGTGCCAGTTCCAGCATGCAGCCCTTCATATCCATGTACGGCTGCTGATACTGTCCCATACCGAAGATTTTTTCGCCGTCATTGCTTTCAAAACGCATGGTCAGCTGATAATCTCCGCCGATAATCGGTTTGTAGTTTCGTGCAACCAGCTTCAGACAGCTGCTTTCACGACTGATGGTGCCGTAATAGCTGCGGTAATATTCTCTTAAAATCTTTACATCGTCCTTATAGAATGTAATGACACCGACTTCATTCAGGTCCGCACGGATTTTGCCGTTCGTAATGGATGCTCTGCCATCTGCAATGGTAACTGCTGCAGACTGCGGTCCGATTTCCTCTCCCAGTGCCCATTCATTTCCGGTAAAGGAATTGTTCATCGTGGAACGTACGCGAAGCGCATTGTTTCCCCATGGTTCAATGATCAGTGTTTCGCCCTGCTTCTTTGCAATCAGTCTGTTTCCGTCTTTTGTATATAACATGCTTTTTCCTCTTTTCCTTATCCTGTTTGTCGTATCTGTTTGTCGTATCTGTCAGTCATCCGTCACACGGTCAGGCGGATATCCGCTGAAGAGCTGCCAATCGCAAAATGCACTGCTGCTTCCTCATGTGCCGTCTCATGTTCTGTTTCTGTTACCACTTCCACCATGCATTCCTGCCCTGCGCTCAGATAGATCTTTTCAAATCCGCAGAGCTGCTGGAATACCTGTGCCGGATCCGTCCTGCTGTAAACCTGTACGGTTTCACTTCCGCCGACACTTCCCGTATTTCTGACTCTGCAGGAGATAACGGTCTGACCGTTCTCTTCTCTGCGCTGCGGTTCACTGTATTCAAAGGTCGTATAGGACAGGCCATGTCCGAAGCAGAACAGCGGATTCACATGCATGGTATCGTTATAACGGTAGCCGACCAGCTGTCCTTCCAGATAGCGGACATGATCTCCACCCGGGAATTCCCCGACGGCATGTGCGCTGCAGTCATTCATATCATGATAGAACGTTTCTGCAAGTTTCCCGGAGGGATTCACATTGCCAAACAGTACATCGGCAAGTGCATCTCCGCCTTCAAGCCCTGCATAATAGCTCCAGACAATGGTCTGTGCTTTCTCCGCCCAGGGCATCTCCACAGGGCTTCCCGCATACATCACAACAATCATGTCACTGCGGATTTTCAGCAGTTCTTCCACCAGAAGATCCTGCTCATACGGCAGCTTCATATCGCTTCTGTCATTGCCTTCAGCATCATGATCATGATTCAGTCCGCCGACAAAAATCACTGCATCATATGCTTCCTTTGCCTTTTGCAGTGCCTCCTGACGAAGCCGTGCTCTCTTCTCCATCAGTTCATGGTCTTCTGCTGCTTTCGCTTTTGTCGCTCCGCCGCCGTTTTCCAGCGAATCCTGCTGCCAGTTCACATTTTCATCCGATGCATCCTGCGGCTTCCAGCTGGTATATCCCGGCAGATAATCCACCTGTACATTTCCGCCGGCATGTGTTTTGAATCCCAGAAGGGATGTCACTTCATACAAAGCCTTGATCTCTGCACTTCCGCCGCCATTTGAATGAATGCGGTCCGCATTTTCTCCGATGATCAGCACTTTCTTCAGTCTGTCCTTATGCAGCGGCAATGTCTGTGCTTCATTTTTCAGCAGTATGATGGACTGCCTTGCCACATCGAGTGCAGCCTGCCGGTGTGCCGGTGTATTGTAGGCGCCGCCTTTTCTCGGCTCATTGCCTAACATATGCAGACGCATCATCAGGATCAGAATATGCTCCACTTTTCTGTCGATGCACGCCTGACTGATTTCTCCGCTTTCCACCTTCTTTTTCAGCGGATCTGCCAGAAAATATTCATTGAAATTGTCCGTTACGGACATCTCGACATCCAGCTCTGATTCTGCAGCCTTCACAGTATCATGCACAGCGCCCCAGTCTGAAATCACAGCCCCGTCATAATGCCACTCCTGTCTCAGAATCTTTTTCAGCAGAAAATCGCTCTGGCAGCAATGTTCTCCCTGCAGCAGGTTATAGGCACCCATGATACTGTAGGAATGGCCCTTTTCCACCGCCTTATGAAATGCACGCAGATAAATCGTCCTGAGTGTTTCCTCATCCACATCCGCTTCCACTTCCAGACGTCTTGTTTCCTGATTGTTCACTGCAAAATGCTTTACACAGGCTGCAACATCCCACTTCTGTACGCCCTGGATAAATTCTGCCGCAAGCTCTCCCGTCAGATACGGATCTTCACTGAAGTATTCAAAATTTCTGCCGCAGAGCGGACTTCTCTTGATATTGATTCCGGGTGCCAGGATAACATCCTTGCCGCGTCCCCTTGCTTCTTCGCCAAGAACACTTCCCATCTCACACGCAAGTGCCCGGTTCCATGTCGAAGCCAGTGCACTGTTGCATGGCAGGTAGGTAACCTGATCTGCCTGATGCTCCGGTGTCATCCAGTGATCCGGCTCGAAGTTCTGGCGGACTCCCATCGGTCCGTCAGACATCGTCAGCGGCGGGATTCCCAGTCTTTCAACTCCCTTTGTCTGAAACAGGTGTGCCCCGTGAATCATTCCGATCTTCTCATCCAGTGTCATCCGGGAAATCAGCGCCTTTGCGCGTGTGCTGTAATCATTTTTCTGTACCATTGCTGCATATTCTCCTGTTATGTGCGTTTCTACTGTTTCTGTGCCCGCAGCTGTCTGCGGTAATCTGCCGGACTGACCCCGACCTGACTGCGGAATTTCTTACTGAAATAATCCACATCACTGTATCCGATGCGCGTTGCAATTTCATAAATCTTGAGACGATCATCTGCCAGAAGCTGTTTGGCCTCTTCAATCCGTCTCTCGTTCAGGTAACTGTTAAAGCTGTTTCCTGTGGATTTGCTGAAGACCTTTCCGAAATAAACACTGTTATAACCGAACAGCGGAGCAACTTCTTCCAGCGTCAGATTGCTCTGAAAGTTATGATCTATATATGACAGAACATCCTGCATGGTACTCTCTGCACCCGCATGTCCCCGGATCTTCTGTACAATCTCTCTGGCCTGCATCTCCAGATACTGCATGATCTCATACAGATAAAACCGGTTTCCGATAAATTCAATAATTTCCGTATTGCTGTCAAACAGTTCTTCACACTCAGGGTATGTTCTGCTGACCTGCTCCTTGATCTGCAGAAAAAGATCTGTCAGAAAAAGCCTGACCTCCGGAATTCCGTCTGTCACCAGATGCAGATACTGTTCCAGTTCCTTCAGCGTCTCATGTGCCTTATCAATACTGGATGCCTGCAGATAGCCGATCAGCCGGCTGCTGAACACATGCAGTCTCTCCTGTGAAATATGCTCACTGCGCTCCTTCAGTTCTGAAAGTTCCTGATACCCGAAAGTATGCGCTCCCTCAGCGCAGAAAAACCGTCTCTCGCACAGTCTCCGTGCTTCATTATAGGATTGCGCGATATGTTCTGCGCTTTCCGTAACACTGCCATATGCCAGAAACATGGTGTCCAGCGGACTGTCTTCCTGAAATGGCTTTTTGTCATAATGATCCAGAAAACGCTGGAACTGACGGATTGTATTCTTACCTTTGAAAAGAAGGACCTGACGTTCCTCCAGTTCACAGTATTCATAAGCATCCGGCTTCATAAATGCGCCGAGCAGATCCTGTATTCCATACTCCGGCTGCTCTCTGTCCGTATGATAGGTTTCATACACTGCAACCTGATATGCATCTGCCTTCAGCAGCATGGATTCCAGTTCCCTGTCTGATATTCCGCTTTCTTCCTGATCATGCCCGCCCTGCAACAGTTCCTGAAGCACCACATCTCTTGCTTTTGTGGTAATGCGCCTGATGCTTCCCTTTTCTGCGGATTCCTTTTCCATATCGTTCCGGATCTGTTCCACCGTCTTTTGCAGTTCATCCTCATCAATCGGCTTGGTCAGATAATTGGTTACCCCGTACCGGATCGCCGACTGTGCATAGCTGAAATCCGAATATCCGCTCAGAATGATAAATCTTCCCTGATATCCCTGTTCTCTTGCCATCCGGATCACATCAATCCCGTGAATTTTGGGCATATGAAGATCCAGCAGCACAATTCCAGGATTTTTATCCAGAATCAGTCTGAGCGTTTCTTCTCCGTTTGCTGCTTCTGCGCACACTTCAAAGCCAAGGCTGCCCCAGTCCATTATATATTTCAGCCCTTTTCTGATATTCTCTTCATCATCTGCAATCAGTACTGTTTCCAATACTCACTCTCCTGTCTCATTCTGGATTATCTGCTGCCGGATCTTACCTGCTGCTTTTGCATTGGCAAGATCATACTGATATACCTGATCATAATCAAGTGCAGCGCAGGTTGTCTGCATATGCTTCTGCAGACGTTCAAATTCCGCCTCATCCGATGCAAAGATCATCTTCCATGAATCCTTTACAATAATTTTCTTGCAGGCTTCTCTGATTTCCTTGATTTCTGAACTTGCATCCGGTGCACTGTAGCTGCAGCCCGGTGCGACCAGAATCTTATTGTTTTTTTCCAGATAGTCCATGGTGTCTGTCGCATTCATCTTTTCAGACCAGTCATCCTGAAGCCTGGTCTTGCTTCGTTCCTCTTCGCTGGGCCAGAGATGATAGGAATAGGCATTTCCCCTTGCATCCTTCTGATTCAGTAATACAGCCGTATAATTGAGCTGCGACACACCATCACGAAAAGTTCCTGCTGATTCCGTCCCGGGAATGGCAAGGTTCTGTTTCTGCAGAAACGTCTTCTGACCATATGCCGTCAGTTCCGGTCCGTTATCTCCTATCTGCCAGCAGATTCCTTCCGGTCCTGCGCTCCCGTCATTCGGTTGTGCCTGACTGTCATACACACCCTCATCGGAATACAGCCAGTCAATAAAATCTGCAAGACGCTCCGGGTCTTCTGCGCCGGCACCTACTGCAATCACATTTTTGGGATTTCCGGTCTCCGAACAGCCATATCCGTATACCTTCATATCGCCGATATTGACTGCCATAAAGCCTTTTCCGGCATCCATATTCTCCTGCGTATTATAAGCAGACTGTCCCAGAAACGGCCATGGACTGAACAGAACCTGTCCCTTCTGATACTTCTCAAACACCTCTGAATAACTCTGAATCTGTGAATCCGGATCCACAAGGCCCTTCTGATTTGCTTCAAAATAGAATTTCAATACTCTCATATACAGTGAACCGGAACTCAGAATATTCTGATAATCTGTTCCGTCCGCCTTTGCCAGTACAAATCCGGATTCATCATAGCCGTAAAAACAGCAGGGCTGCTTGGCTGCATTCATCAGATTATCGTCCCAGTCTCCGAAAAAGGAAAAGGCATAGGTTCTTGCACCTGACGATGTTTTCGGATACAGCTGCTGCATTTTTTCCAGTACCGGAAGAAGATCTTCGAGTGTATCAATCTTCGGATAGCCCAGCTTCGCATACAGGTCCCATCTGATATAAGGACTGTAGGACGGTTCCAGAATATTCTGCGGCGTCAGCGCAGAAGATGTCGACATCTCACTGGGAACAGCATAGATTCCCTTTTCCGGAAGTCCGGAATTCAGCTGCATGATCGCCTTTTTATACTTCATAATATTCTTATTCTTCAGATATCCGCTGATATCCGTCAGCAGGCCGGATTCCACCATACCGGAAAGCGCATTGTTCTCTGCCGAGCAGATAACCAGATCGCCGAGATTTCCGGAGGCTGCTCTGACATCCTGCAGCACTGCTCCGTTATAGCTTCTGTTCGGTGCTATAATATTCAGTTTCATGTTAAATTTATCATGTACAGTTTTTGCAAACCAGCCGGACTGAATCCCCTGATAATTGGAAAGGGAATCAAACACATCAACCGTGATCTCCTGCGGGTAATCTGCCGCAGAATACTGACTTGCGGCGGCCGTGCCCCCGCACGCTGCGCACATACTTACTACCATGGATGCAACTGCTGCTATGGCAATTATTTTCTTCATATACTTCTCCATATCCATCAGACCTTTGCATCTATTTTACCTTTTTCCGATACGTCCCACAATCTTTGACCGATATATATCCGGACATTTCCTGATGTATACCCGTCAAAAAACATGCGAAAACCGAAAATACAGAATCTTTTCATCTGAAAAAGAAAACTGCGGCGGTTCTGCCGCCGCAGCCTCTGAAAGCAGAAATATCAGTATCTCTGTTTTTATTTACCCATTGCTTCGTTCTCAGCCTTTGCACGAAGTGTTGCTTCGTTCTGCTGGAACTTCACGCAGTCATCATAGCCATAGCCTTCAGCCTGCTTTGTCATATCTGCAACGATCTGATCGAATTCAGCATCAGACTTTGCATAGATTGCCTTCCAGGAATTGTCCTTGATGCAGGTAGCAACCTGATCCCACTCAACCTGAAGATCATCAGAATGAACACCACCGACATAGGTTGTGCCAGGTGCCATGTTGTAGCTGCCCTTTGACATATAGTCATCCGGTGTGGTAGCTCCTGACCATGTTCTCCATGCCTTCTCAATATCAGATCCGGCATTTTCCGTATAGCTCTTCCAGTTTCTGTAGTTGTAGGTCTCACCATTGGAATCAGGATTCTTGGCATCCAGAGCCCATGTGGTATTGTTGATCTTGAAGGAACCATCATCAAATGTACCGGTATAATCGCCTGTCATCTGTGTCTTTACATCTGTCTTTGCTGCCTTACCAAGATCTGTGAAGCAGGTATTGCCGTTTTCATCATAATACCAGCAGACATCCTTAGGACCATAGTTCAGTGTCATTGTTCCTTCAGGTGTTGCAAGCCAGTTGATGATTGCCATGCAAAGTTCCGGATATTCCGTATTTGCACCGATAGACCAGATTCTGTTGCCGCCGTATACGTTCTGACCATATACAAGAGGCTTTGCATCTGTAGGCTTTACAGGGAACATTCCCTCGCCGGCCTTAAGATGTGTATCAGAATTATACATTGCTGAGCCAAGGAAATTGAAGATATTCAGGAAAGCAGTACCGTTCTGATAATCTTCCATCATTCCGTTGTAACCCTGTGTCTGTGAATCAGGATCAAGAAGTCCCTTCTGATACAGCTTGTTATAGAACTTCAGGCATGTCAGGTACGGGCCGTTCTCTTCCAGTGCCGGATAGTATTTCTGTTCCGTAGGATCATACAGACCAAATCCGAATTCATCATAGCCATAATATGCTGTTGCCAGAGACTTTACGAACATGACCATGTCGCCATCCCAGTCTTTAAACAGGGACATACCATAGGTCTGATTGCCGTTGTCATCTTTCGGGCAGGCCTTCTGCATCTGTGCCAGTACATCTACCAGACCGTCCAGATCCTTGATTTCAGGAGAACCGATCTTCTCATACAGATCATATCTTAAATCCCATGTATACATGAAGGACTGCAGATCTGTTTCAGAAGAACCTACATCATGACCAAAACCATATGTCTTGCCGTCTTTGTTGATGCTCTTGTTCTTGTCCAGCGCCTTCTGCATATTGTTCTGGATATACGGGCCGTAATCTGTCAGAAGATCATCTTCATTCCAGTCATACAGCATACCCTTATCAACTGCCTGCTGATACTTGTCTCCGTCAGATCCCCAGATCACAAGGTCTCCAAGGTTGCCGGACTCCATACGTGTATCATATACACCATCTGCATCAGGAATAATATTCAGCTTTACATTGAACTTATCCTTGATTACCTTTGCAAACCATCCGATCTGTTCACCGGAATAGTTGGCAAGCTGATCATACACATCCAGTGTAACTGTCTTGTCAGGGATAATGTCTGAAAGATCTCCTTCCAGTGCCTCTGATGATGATGCAGCTGCATCTGCGGATGCGCCTGAGCTTGCGCTGTCAGCAGCGTCTGCGCTCTCTTCTTCCGTTGCATCGGAAGAAGCAGTTGTGCCGGATGCGGAAGAACCGCAGGCTGCCACTGATAATGTGGTTGTGCCTACCAGCATGATAGCAAGTAACTTTTTGAGCTTCATAAACTTTTCACCCTCCTGTAGTGTTTGTTGCTTTATCTATTCGAAAGATTCTGACCGGAAGTTATTTTCCTGCCAGCCCCGATTAGATCAACCCTTTACTGCTCCGAGCATGATACCCTTCTCAAAATATCGCTGCATAAACGGATATACGAGCAGAATCGGAATGATGGTAACCATGGAAATGGTATATTTGATAACCTTTCCGTTCAGTGCGGATTCCAGAACCGACTTGCTGATTCCGGATGTATTTCCGGCAGACATAAGTGCGGAAAGGTTACTGGTCGTATTGAGGTAAATGTACAGTCTGTGCTGTAATGTATACAGCTTTGGTGCTGACTGCATCAGGATCAGGGAATCCTGGAAGGAATTCCACTGTCCGACTGCACCGAAAATGGCAATGGTGGCCAGAATCGGTTTGGAAAGCGGCCATACGATGGATCCGAAAATGCGAAGATGTGATGCCCCGTCAAGCTCTGCACTTTCTTCCAGTTCTGCCGGAATTGCGGATTCAATATAGGTCTTTACCAGAATGATATTGTAGGGAGCAATGATCGCCGGAACAATATATGCTGCGAAATGATTGGTCAGACCCAGCATGGACATATTCAGATACCATGGAATGATACCTGCATTGAAGTACATGGTTACGACAAGGAACCTGTACCAGAAGCTTCTGCCCCACATTTCCTTTCTGGTTACCAGATAACCGACAAATGCGGATGCGCCTACCATCAGCGCCGTTCCGATAATGGTTCTGGCAAGTGTCACGAACACTGAAGTAAACAGATCATTGACCGCCAGCAGTCTGATATAGTTGTCAAAATGTATTCCTCTGGGAACGAAATTGATCAGTCCCTTACGTACCAGGTCATTATCACTGATGGTGTTAATGAACAGATAGTAAAACGGGAAAATACAGATAAATGTAAATATTGCAAAAAATGTATAGTTGATAATGGAAAATGCAATATCGCCGGGTTTCATCTTTATCTTTTTCACATGCATCTTAGCGTATTGCTTTTCCGCTTTTTCATCGAGCTTTTCCTGCGCGGTCTTAGCCATTGGAAATTCCTCCTTCTGCGGTATCCTGTACCGTTTACATCCCTATCTCAACATGCAGCGTAGTGCTTAAACAATCGTTTCTCCTCTGAGCAGCTTGGAAATACCATTTGCACCGAACAGAAGGATGACACTGATGACTGACTTCAGCATACCGACTACGGTAGATAACGGGATTGCACCCTTTACAATACCCATGTTGTATACATACAGATCCAGAACCATGATCTGTGCTGCATTGGAAGAATTCTTGAATACCAGGTACTGATCCATTCCGTTTGTCAGAATACCTGCAACGGACATCAGGAGCAGTACATAGAAGGTCGGCATCAGTCCCGGCACTGTGACATGCCACATTCTCTGGAATCTGCCTGCACCATCAACGGTAGCTGCTTCGTACAGCTGCTGATCAATACCGGAAATACCTGCAATATAGATGATTGCGCTCCAGCCAAGGCCTTTCCACATCCCCCACAGCAGCATCTTAAGCCATACATGTGAGCCGCTCATCAGAAGGTTCTGTCCCTGACTCCAGATTCCCAGATTTACCATGATACTGCTGAGGAATCCGTCTGTGGAAAAGATACAGAATGCAATTGCAAATACCAGAACCCAGCTGATGAAATTCGGGATCGTCGTAAAGGTCTGCACGAATCTTCTGAATCTTGTATGCTTGATTTCAGAAAGGAAAATGGCAAATGCCATCGGGCACCAGCTGGTTGCAATACCCAGTCCGCTCATTGCCAGCGTATTCTTCATTACGCGGACCATGTCTTCCATTGTGGTCTTATTACGGACCAGTTCCTCAAACCATTTGAAACCTACAAAATTCTGGGCGGAAAGTGTATCTCCGGCCTTATAATCAAAGAATGCATAACGCCATCCCCAAAGAGGCAGGTAGCAGAATACAAATGTCAGCAGAATGAAAGGAAGGAACATCAGAAACAGCTTATATTTGGATTCCATGAAGTACTTTTCATCTTTCACCTTTTTCCCTGTCAGAAGCTGCATGACAATGGAAAGCAGCATCATCAGAACAAGGAAAATCAGAACCGGCCAGAAGCCCTCCGGAAATGCAGGTTCAACTTTCTTCGGCTTACTGGTAGCTGCAACCTGTGTATATGCGATATACATACCCGCCATCATCAGCACAGACATTGTACTGCCGATAATACTGATCATATTGCCCAGTCTGCGGCATCTGTGATTGCCAAGTGACAGACATGCGCCTGCTGCGCATCCGAAAACGCCGACGCAGCACAGAAGGCTTGAAATGTTGAGTATATGCATGGTGGATTCCAGAACCCACCCTTTTCTGAATGCACGTCCGAAATTGGCAATTAATGTGCCATAGGAAAAACCGGATGTCAGAAGTGAAGTGCTCCGGTTAACCAGCCCGCAGATTCTGGCCGGATTGGCCGCAGGCAGAAATAAGACAACGAACAGTAATGCTGCCAGAATTCGATATAAATAATACAGTCTGTCCGCTTTTTTCTCGTTTACCACGATATTACCTCCCTTTGCTTACTGTGAGATTCCCCAAAATGCACAAAAAAATTGAGTACCACACTCTCAGTTGAAACAAGATCATTATATTGTTTCAATCATGAATGTAATACCCAACCAATTTGACAAGAAATCCGGTAGATTTTAAACCTATGGTATAAAAATTACTGGTTTTTTTATGATGGAGCCTCTGATGTCAGGAACGGAAGAACCAGTGTAATTGCCGTTCCCTCTCCCTTTTGCGATTCAATTTTCATCTCAAACGGAGCGCCATAACTCAGACGGATCCGCTGGTTCACATTATACAGGCCGATGCTCCGTTTGTCTTTCGAAGCCTGTTCCATATGCACACGGAGTTCCTGCAGCTCATCCCCGTCCATGCCGCATCCGTTATCACTGACACAGATCACCAGTGTTTCCTTCTGTTCTCCGTTCTTCTGCAATATTCCCTTTTCGATACAGATGCGGACAAGACCGCCTTCTTCCTTCTCCTCCAGGCCGTGCAGAATTGCATTTTCAATCAGCGGCTGCATCAGAAGCGGAATCATATAGGTCTTTTCCGGATCAATTCCTTCCTGTACTTCAATCTCGAAATTAATACGATCTCCGAACCGAAGCTTCTGAATGGTAAGATAATTCCGGATATAATCCAGCCCGCCCTCAAGCGTTGCCAGTTTGGTCCCCGTATTGTCCAGTACATAACGCATGATCTTTCCAAGCGTCTTGATCGCTCCCGCAACCTCCCGGTCTCCGGCAGTAAACGCCTTCATACGGATCGTTTCCAGCGTATTGTACAGAAAATGCGGATTAATCTGACTTGCCAGCACTTTATATTCCATTTCCTGCTGACGGTTGAGCAGTTCTTTTTCTGCCAGCTGCGCCTCATACATCTGTGCATTCTGCTTCTGAATCTGACTGACCGTAATGACCAGATCTGAAAAAGCTTCTGATATTTCATCTTCACCGCTCAAAGACGGCGGAATATTGTAATCCCCGCTGCTGACCTTGTGCATGGCAGCACGGAGTGTCACAATTCTTCCCGAAAAATACCCGGTAAAGAAGTGGATGACAATAACCGGCAGGAGCAGTGCAATCGAAAGAATCAGAACGCAGACCATAATGATCTCATGAATTCTGCTGTAAACATCCTGGTTCATCGTGCAGATATAAATTCTTGAATCAGAACGGTATGGCAGAAGTGTTGATCCGTACAGCATGTTCCTCTGTATTCCGTTTTTATGAGAACCTGTATATTTATAATATTTGTCCTGATAATCCACCGGCATCACTGTCGTAAGCGCTGTTCCGCACAGCTGCGGATCCGAACTGAAGGAAATCTTCTCCTGCCCGATGGCAACCGCCACCTGGTACTGATTTTCTTTCAGTCTTGTTTTCAGATAATTGTCACTCAGCCGGATCACCAGCACTGCATGATACTTTGACTTCACCTGCGGAATTCTCTGAATCAGGCAGATATTCCAGTATTTCGTCCCATAAGAATCTGTTTTACTGATCCCCTGCCAGAATGCCGACTGCTGTGAAAGCGCCTTCTGATACCAGTCCTGACTGCGGATGGCCGTACCTGCATAGTTGAACTGCTGATACGCATGAATACTCGGGTTATCACTGTAGATCTCCACACTGTCAATCGCCGTATAATCATAGTTATAATCATCAATCACACTGAAATTATCAATCGCAGCACGCTCTGTCCCTTCTGTAATATACGTCTGTGACAGAAGACTCCACAGCTGGGAATCATAGGAAAGCTTGTTGGAAATATTATAGGTCTGCGTCGTAATTTCGAATAAGGTTGTCGACACCCTCTGATTATAAGATTCCAGAAGATCACGGTTATATTCCGTAAACATGGAATATGTATTGACCAGCAGAAATATACCGATCAGCGTGATCGGTATCAGCCCTGCCAGCACATAGACTTTATACAGCTGCTGACGGATATTCCCCTTCTGCAGATACCTGATTCCCGCACGCTGAAACATCTTTCCTGCTCTGACCAGTCCTGCAGGCTTCTTCACACTGATTCGTTTCACTGCTTCTCTCCCGCTGCCAGCTGCTGCACCTGCGCATACATTTCCGGATACCCCATGCCGCTCCTGCTGCACAGCTGTATGACGCTCTCATACTCCGGATAGAAACGTTTTATTCCTTCATATTCACAGACTTTTACTTCAGCGTCCCCGAATGCGGTATGAACCGTCTGTACCGTTCTCTCCAGAACAGTTCTCTCCATCATGACTCTCCGGATCCCGATGGTCGTTGTCTGCATGAAAATGATCTTCTCCAGCCTCTGAATGTCTTCCGGCATACAGATCACATTCAGCTGCCAGCCCGGCCGGTTCTTCTTCATGTAAACCGGTATATAATGCACATCTCTTGCTCCCGCTTCCAGCAGCAGATTCATCACATGGCCGAGTGCTTCTCCGCTGCAGTCATCAATATTGCTCTCCAGTTTGCAGATCCTGTTTTCCTGCTCCCCGGCCGTGATCACCATGGCACGCAGAATACCTGCAACTTCATATTCTCTCTTGCCTGCGCCAAGTCCCGTTTTCATGATTCTGAACTGTTCCGGAAGTCTGTCTGATGTGCGAAGCGCAGCCACAGCAGCTGCTCCCGTCGGCGTTACAAATTCTCCCTGCACATCCATGATCTTCATACAGATCCCGTATGCAGATACAATCCCCGTCACCGCAGGTACGGGAACCGGCAGAATTCCATGCTGACAGCGGATGGTTCCGCTTCCCTCATTCAGATGCGGCACAATGATCTGTTCTATTCCGAGATCATCCGTGCAGACTGCTATCGCCACGATATCCACAATGGAATCGATCGCTCCGACTTCATGAAAATGCACCTCTTCCTTCGGCACACCATGCGCCTTTGCCTCTGCTTCTGCCAGAATATCAAAGATACGGCCAGCGATTTCCCTGGCCGGGGTACTCATCTGCGTCTTACCAAGAATCTCCGTGATTTCCTGAAGGCCTCTGTGCATATGTGCGTGATGATGTTCATGGCCGGCATGCCCGGCAGCTTCATCTGCCCCATGCCCATGCTCATGTCCTTCGCCATGAAGGTATGCCATATCGTGATCATGATTCTCATGTTCCTCATCCAGCACCACATCAAAATCACAGCAGTCAAGTCCTGCCTTTTTCACTCTGCTGATCTTTACTTCAAATCCCCCTGCCGGAATGGTATGCAGTACACGGATCAGTTTCTCTTTATCTGCTCCCAGGTCAAGAAGTGCCGCTACCAGCATATCTCCGCTGATTCCTGCTGCACATTCCAGATATAACGCTCTGTTATCACTCATGCGGTTCATCCTCCCATTCCGAAACATAATCTTCCTGTCATTATTGTGATGTTGAAAACGAAATTCGTCAACAATAAATGCAGGTGCACAGGCACCTGCATTTATCGGAGCCTGCTTCGCAGGTTCCGCAAAACAAAAGAGGTGCCGTGGCACCTCTTTGAGTGAAGTCTGTATCTACTTTCAGAATCTGGAAAGGAACTGTCTGGTACGTTCTTCCTTCGGGTGATCAAATACTTCCTGCGGCGTTCCCTGTTCGGCAATCACACCGTCATCCATAAAGATCACGTGATCTGCAACGTCCCGTGCAAAGCTCATTTCATGCGTTACAATGATCATGGTCGTCTTCTGCTCCGCAAGCTCCCGGATGACCCGCAGCACTTCTCCCGTAAGTTCCGGATCCAGAGCGGAAGTCGGCTCATCGAAACACAGAATGTCCGGCTGAAGCGCAAGTGCTCTGGCAATGGCAACCCTCTGCTGCTGTCCGCCGGAGAGCTGATGCGGATAATTGTCCATCCGGTTCTGCAGTCCCATCTTCTCCAGCAGTTCCTGTGCATGCCGGCGCACTTCCCCGCTGTCCCTGCGGCGTCCCTCTTCATTCATCATCTGCGGCGCCAGCATGACATTTTCAATTGCCGTATACTGCGGAAAGAGATTAAAAGACTGAAATACAAGTCCGAAATGCAGTCGCTTCTTCCGGATCTCCGCTTCCGATCTGGAACCCGGCGCTGCAGAATCAAACAGTGTTTCATCCTTTACACGGATAACGCCCTCATCAGGCATCTCCAGGAAATTCAGACACCGCAGCAGCGTCGTCTTACCGCTCCCCGATGAACCGATAATGGAAACCGCCTGCCCTTCCTGCATGGTAAAACTGATGTCCTTAAGTACCTCGGTACGATCAAATTTTTTTCTGATGTTTTTTACTTCAAGAATATCCATCTGTATTTCTCCGTTTACCTGAAATAGCTGAGTCTGCGCTCAATGTATCCAAACAGCAGTGTCAGAAGTCCGCTGAACACAAGGTAGAACAGTCCGGTATAAAACAGCGGCCAGATGATCCCGGCACTTTTGATAAAGGACTGTCCTTCCCAGATGATTTCATAGACTGCAATGACCCTTGCCAGTGAAGTGTCCTTGACCAGTGTGATGATCTCATTGGAAATCGGCGGAACGATTCTCTTGATGACCTGCAGCAGAATAACCTTACGGAAAATCTGTCCCTTTGTCATGCCCAGTACCTGTCCTGCTTCATACTGTCCGACAGGAATGGACTGGATACCGCCACGATAGATCTCTGAAAAATAGCAGGCATAATTAATGACAAATGCCACCAGTGCGGCGATAAATCTTCCGCTGTCTCCGGAACCCCATATATTCTGATGCAGAATGATCCCGGGGCCATAATAAATAATCAGAAGCTGCAGCATCAGCGGCGTTCCGCGGATAATCCAGATGATAAATTTCACCGGATAACGAAGCGGTGCGAAATGCTTCATGGAGCCAAAGCTGATCAGAAGTCCCAGCGGCAGCGCAAATACAAGTGTCAGTATGAATAATTTGATTGTTCCAAGGAATCCTCCAAGGAGCGTCAGTGTTACGTCCAGGAACATGTCGTTCTCCCGTGCCTTTCCCTTATTTCTGCTCTGTCAGTGCATCCTGCACGCCGTATTTTTCTGCCAGTGTCTTCATGGTTCCGTCATCATAGAGCTTTTTCAGTTCATCATTGATATACGCAGCCAGGTCTGAACCCTTACGGCATCCGACACCATATTCTTCCGTGGTCAGCTCTACCGTGTGCGTCAGATCCTTGTAGCTTGTACCGTCTCCGATCATGGCACCCGCCATCAGAAGGTCTATGATGCAGGCATCAGAAGTGCCGGCCTGTACTTCCATCAGTGCATCGGACTGCGCACCGAGAGAGGTGTAATTCAGCCCTGCTTCCTTTGCTGCCGCTTCTCCTGCTGATCCTGCTTCAACCGCAAATGCAAGATCCTTAAGTGAATCCTTGGTCTGATACTGCGCTGCCTTGTCAGAAGGCACTACAACTACCTGCGCGTTATTGCAGTACGGATTCGTGCATGCCATGGAATTTTTTACTTCATCCGTCAGCGTCATGCCGTTCCATACACAGTCAATACTCTTGTTGTCCAGCTCCAGGATCTTATTGTCCCAGTCAATTTCGACAAACTGTACCTTTACGCCCAGATCCTTTGCAACAGCTGTTGCAAGATCCGCGTCAAAACCGATCCAGTTGCCGCTGTCATCCTTATAATCCATGGGTGCAAAATCTGTAATCCCGACAATCAGACTTCCCTTCCCCTGAATATAACTGACATCACTGTCAGCATCTGCCTTCGTGCCGGATGATGCCTGTGCTCCGGATGCACTGCCTGTTGCAGATGTACCTGCTGCATTGCCGCATGCGGTAAGTGATAAAATCATTGCTGCAGATAAAAGAACTGCCAGATAGCGTTTTTTCATAACATTCTCCTCCTGATGGACACTCGTCAATACTTTTATTCTTTAGTTGTTTATCACTGTACCATATTAAACTATTGTTGTAAATAAAAAAGTAAGCTGTTTTTTCCCAGCTTACTTTCCCGACTGATCAACCGAATCTCCCTGTAATATAATCCTCTGTTTTTTTCTGCTGCGGATTGGCAAAAAGTTCTGTGGTATCGCCGTATTCGATAAGTTCTCCCAGAAGAAAGAACGCTGTCCGGTCTGAGATTCTGCTCGCCTGCTGCATATTATGTGTAACAATGACAATGGTATATTTCTTCTTGAGTTCTACCGCAAGATCCTCAATTTTACTGGTTGAAATCGGGTCAAGTGCGGAAGTCGGCTCGTCCATGAGGATGACTTCCGGCTCTACCGCAAGCGTCCTGGCAATGCAGAGTCTCTGCTGCTGTCCGCCGGAAAGCCCGAGTGCACTCTTATAAAGTCTGTCCTTGAGTTCATCCCAGATCGCCGCCTGCCGAAGGCTCTTTTCCACAATTTCGTCCAGTTCTGCCTTTCTGTGCACTCCATTAATCCTCGGACCATATGCAACATTTTCATATACTGTCTTCGGGAAAGGATTGGGCTGCTGAAACACCATGCCGACACGCCTTCTCAAAAGTGTCGCATCCATATTCTGATAGATATCCTGTGCGTCAAGAAGGACATCTCCTTCAATCGTAACGCCCGGTTCAAGATCATTCATCCGGTTCAGCGTTTTTAAAAAAGTTGATTTTCCGCATCCGGACGGACCGATCAGTGCCGTGATTTCATTTGCATTGATATTCATGGAGATATTTTTCAGTGCATGGAACTGTCCATAATGAAGGTTCAGATTCTGTGCAGAGATTTTAATACTGTGATCTGTATATTTCATATGCTTTCCTCATTTTTTCTGTTCATGACCGCGTACCGGCACCGGTTGCCTGTCTGTGAATCCGTTCTGTCATCATCCTGGCCAGCAGGCTGAAACAGAGAACAATAATGACCAGCACCGCTGCCGAGAAATTCGCAATGGCTGCTGAATTCGGATTTAATGACCCTTCTGTCCGCATAACCCAGATATGAAGTGCCAGTGTCTCTCCGGGGCGAAACGGATTGAGCGGGCAATTGGGCGAAGTCAGATTCCAGTTCGACCAGTTCAGGTGTGTACTCTGTCCGGCAGTATACAGAAGTGCTGCCGCCTCTCCGAAGCCTCTGCCTGCCGCCAGGATCACACCCGTAATGATTCTGGGAAGACACGCCGGCAGAAGAACCTTTACAATCGAAACCCAGTGTGTAGCCCCAAGTGCCATACTGCCGGACAGATAACTCTTCGGAAGCGAACGCATCGCATCCTCCGTTGTCGTTGTAATTGACGGGAGACTTAATATTGATACCGCCAGTGCCCCTGCCATCAGATTCCACCTGGCTCCCGTCATCAGAATAAAGACCAGATAACCAAACAGACCGACCACGATGGAAGGGAGGGAAGAAAGCGCTTCGATACAGACTCTGATAAACGCCGTCAGCCTTGTGTCTCCCGCATATTCCGCCATATAGATGCCTGCCAGCACGCCGATCGGAACACTGATCAGAAGTGAGAGCACCACCAGATAAATCGTGTTAAACAGCTGATTACCGATTCCGCTCTGGTTAAAAGCCATAATTCCCGGATAATAACCTGCAATTCCCTTGATAATAATGTATCCCGCCAGTACAAAAATCAGAAGCAGAAAGGAACCGCCAATCAGATAAAACACACCTGTCATCAGTGTATTCACTGCCTTTGCTCTGAAAATCCGCACTTTCATTGATTTATTTTCCATTTTTCTGCTTTCCTTTCGATGAAATCAGATGGATCAGCAGGATAAAGAACATGGAGATCAGGAACAGAAGAAGCGCCATTGACCAGAGTGCCATGTTCTGTTCTCCGCCACTTGCTGAATTTCCCATATCCGACGCAATTGCGGCTGTCAGGTTATTGGTCGGAGACAGAATATCTTTTGGAAATGCTCTTGTCTTACCAATAACCATTGCTACGGCAAGTGCTTCTCCGAAAGCTCTTGCCAGTCCCAGAATAATTCCGGTATATATTCCTGACTTTGCTGCCGGAATCACAATTCTGTATATGACCTGCCATCTGGTAGAACCGATTCCGTATGCTGCTCCCCGGTATGCTGCCGGTACACTGCGGATGGCATCTGCAGCCACTGTGGTAATCGTGGGGAACATCATGACTGCGAGTACGACAGATGCCGCCAGTACAGAATACCCTCCCATCGTGGCATGAAAGGTATCCCTGATAAACGGTACCAGAATCGTAAGTCCGATCCAGCCGTATACAACAGACGGGATGCCCACAAAAATCTCCACTGCCGGCTGAAAGACGCTGCGTCCTGCCTTCGGCGCAATCTCTGTCATAAAAACAGCTGCCCCGAGTGCAAATGGCGTTACAAATAAAAGTGCCAGTCCGCAGGTCATCAGAGAACCGCAGATATATACTGCCGCGCCGACACTGCCGCCTCCTGTTGTCGCATTATCCTGCGGTGCCCATCTGGAAGAAAACAGGAACTCCGCCAGTGTATGATGGAATTTCGTAAACGTTCCGGTTCCCTGTATGACCAGGAAGATACCGATTGCTGCCGTCAGCAGAATGATAAAACCGCCGCAGACAGTTACAATTCCTCTTCCCAGATATTCTTTTCTGATTTTATCTTTCACTGGTTTTCCTCTGTATTTTTACTTTATATTGCGCCTGATACCGGCCAGAAAATTTCATCTGCCCGGTATCCTGAAATCCTGTGATATTGACTTTGGGTTACTTTGTTGTCTGATGTGCTGCGACTGCTTCAGAGCTCATCTTGGAAGCTACACCGTATCCCATCTCTTCAATCTTGGATGAGAAAGTATCTCCTGTAATGTAGCTGATAAATGCCTGTGCTGCATCAGAACCTGCATCCTTTGTGTACATGTGCTCATATCCCCATACCTTGTAGGTTCCGTTATAGGTATTCTCCAGTGTCGGTGCCACACCGTCGATGGAAACTGTTGCAACCTTGCTGTCATTTACCAGATAGGAAAGTGCCACATAACCGATTGCTCCCGGATTGCTTTCTACCGTCTGCAGAAGTGTACCGGAATCATCTGTTTCCAGTGCTTTATTGGATGCCTCTTCAGCTCCGCCAAGAGCCCATGTCTTAAAGAGTGCACGTGTGCCGGAGGAGCTGGGTCTTGTTACCAGCATGATCTGTTCATCCGGTCCGCCAACATCTTTCCAGTTGGTTGTCTTTCCAGTGAAGATGCTGACCAGCTGATCTGTTGTCAGATTGGTTACGCCAAGAGAAGCGTTGACAACCGGTGCCATGGTAATCGTGCATACCTGATGATCTGTCAGCCCCTTGGCTGCATCTGCATCAAGCTTTTCTTCTGCCGTTACATCTGAATCTCCTATATCAACAGCACCCTGTGATACCTGTTTTAAACCTTCTCCTGATCCACCGCCGTTTACCACAACGGATGCATCCGGATTATCATTCATGAATGCCTCTGCTGCTGCCTGTGCCAGCGGAAGAAGTGCGGAAGAACCTGCTGCCGTAACTGTTCCGGAAATGCTGCCGGTTGATGTTGTCGCCGTTGCTGTCTGTGATGTCTGTGCATCACTTCCTGATGCCTGTTCTGTTGTATCTGTGCTCTGTGTCTGCTGCGACTGTGCCGCGTCTGCCTGACCTGCGCTGCTGCCGCATGCGCTTATGGATGCAATCATTGCCACACTCATTATCACTGCCAGAAATTTCTTTTTCATATCTGTCCCTTACCTGTTCTCAGGTAATTACCTCACCCGAGGTATCCTTTCTTTTTCATCTCTCTTGACTTCTCCTGTATCATATCTCACGTCTGTAAAATTCACTCTCATCCCAAAGTCAAATTTCTGTAAAAAAAGAGTAAGGAAACGTAATGTGAAAATCACCTTACATTTCCTTACTCTTTCAATGCTTATTCTTATGATTTATCCCTTATTTCCCGGGCTGTCCCGGAGTCTGTGCAGCGCCTCCTGATGGCGGCTGCATTCCTGCCGGTGCATTCTGTCCGTTTCCGGACGGCGGTGTCTGACCGCTCTTTTGTCCCTCAGGAGATGGCAGGGCGGAGCCGGAAGGCGCACTCTGCGCTGTTCCCGCCCCGTTCTCCGGTAATTTCTGACTGTCTGGTCCGTTCTGCTGTGTACCGGATTCTGCCGGCTGCGAAGAACCTGCTCCTGCATTATTTTCAGTTCCGGACGGCGGCGCCTGACCGCTTTGCCCTGCACCTGCCGCATTTTCCTGCGTCTTTTTCTGCTCTGCATCTCCCTGCGAAGCCGGCTGCTGCATACTCTGTCCGTTCCCGGCATTCTGCTCCGGCTGCTGCATACTGCTGTCCTGCCCTGCTGCAGAATCCTGCTGCGTTGCATCCTGTACTTCCTTTACCGATTTCTGCAGCCATTCATTCTCATCAAATCCGGAATCTTTCAGAATTTCCTCTTTCAGCTGATCCGTCAGGTAAAGTTTACCCGGGCTTACATTCTTTTCCTCCGCTTCCTTTTTCAGGTCCGCTGTCACCGTAATCGCTGTTGCCTTTACCGTTCCTTCGTTCTGCGTACTGTTCCAGTCACTTACTTCCGTCAGGAGAGAAGCTTCCAGTTCCTTTTCTCCGTTTCCGATACTCTCTACGGAGAATATCACCGGCGTATCCGCATTTTCAATATAATCTGCTTTCTGAAGCGCCGTCAGCGTCATGGAAACCGCGTCCGTAATCGTTCTGCCCTGAATGCTGCTCTGAAGACCTGTTACAATTTCAGTTCCATCCCCATTTAACGCTTTTACGGAGAGGACACGGCTGAATATATTAAGTGAATATTCCACTGACGGATTGATATCCAGCGTCACTGTGCTGCACGGCATTGCATAGGCAGTAATTCCGCCGCCTGCCAGCAGCATCGCCACAAGACATGCTGCAACCGGAAGCAGATGCCTGTATAACCATCTGCCATGCGTTTTACTGCGGCGATCCCTGACATGTACGCTGCCCGCGCCTGCCTGCAACTGCTCCTCTGAAATTTCCAGCTGCTGCCCGACCGTATATGCTTTATCCGGTATGATACTGACTCTTCCCAGATGATCCAGAACTGCTGCTTTTCCATCCTTCAGTTCAAGTACAACTGCATTCATGCCTGTCCCCTCCTTTCCATCTTATTCTGTTTCTTCTCTTCCGGTTTCAGAAATGCAACATATTCTGAAAGTCCGGGATAGTCCCCGTCCAGTATTACTGCTGTCGCAATCAGATATTTTCTGTGCCTGTCGATCATTTTTCCCGAGATCCTGACCCGTTTTAGGATCTCTTTCACCGGCAGACATTTCTGTTTTCTGATTGCAGTGGTAAGCGGCGGCGGCAGGAAAATTGCCCTGATGATGTCTTTACAGCCTTCTCTTGTCTTTGCAGTTCTCGGAGAACAGTCCGCAAGATCGAAAAAAGAAAATCCATATTCTGACAGTTCTTTTCCGAGTGCCTCGATTTCATCCCGAAGATCCGCATCCTGCGTGACCGCCGTTTTTTCTGATACCTGCCTGCACAGTGCGAAATCCGGATCGTCCTCCCGTACTTCCCCTTCAAACGCACCTGGCCGTATCAGTATCTCAGATGATGCATGTTTCTGGCTGCGATACCAGTCCGTTACACGGCTTTTGATTACAATCGCCGCATATCCCCAGAAGTCACCTTTATCCATCTGATAGCTGTCAATTGCCTGTGATACCGCAGAGAGCGCAACCGACCATTCATCATCGCTCTTTGTCAGCTGCTGATGAATCATCTGTTGATGAAGAATATGTGCTGTCAGTTTTAATATATGCTGCTCATTCGCAGCCAGGAATGCTTCCTTTGCAGAAGCATCCTGCTGTGCCTTCCGTACCTGCTGATTTTCCGCTTCCGGATCCATGCTCATAGAGTACCCTCATACCGATTACCGGTCGTCCGCTTATTTTCTGAATAATCCGCTGACCCAGTTACCTGCTGCCTTTATTGTATTCTTTACTGCATCTGCTGCCTTTGAAAAAACATTTTTCTGCTGCGTGCTGTTCTTCTGTCCGTTATCTGCAGCCTTTGCCACTGTGCTGCCGCTTGCCGCATTGTCACTGGTCACATTCTCCTGCTCCTGCGCCGGTGCCTGCGCCGGATCCGCCAGCTTTTCTGTTTCAATTCCGGCATCCTTCAGTGCGGACAGAAGTGCGCTTCTGGCATCCATGACTGCCGTATGAAGCGTATCCAGTGTATCGGAGGACGTATCCGAGGCATCCAGTCCATCCTTTTCTGCATCAAGTGCGTCTGTATATGCATCCAGAAGTGTCTGAAGAGAAGATTTCAGATCATCGTCATCGGTAATACCGTCAATTGCCTTCTGCACTGCATCTGTATCCACATACTCTTCTTTGACACGGCTGTCATCTTCCTTCGGCATGGAAGAAGATGATGACGCATCTGCCGGTGCTTTATCCGGCGCCTGATCCGGTTTCTGATCCGGCTTTGATGCTGCCTCTGCGCTGTTGTCTGCCGGCGCCTTGTCCGGCTTTTTCTGCGTTTTATCTGATTTTGATGTATTATCAGAAGCTTTCGCTGAGCTGCCTTCTGTCGGTGCATCCTTTGCCTGGCTTCCATCCGGCTGCTGTCCTTTTCCGTCTCCTGACGGTTTCTGTCCGGAAGGCTGCTGACCATTTCCGTCCGGTGCTGCAGGTGCTTTGTCTGTACCCTGATCCTGCGAACTCTTCTGCGCCAGGTCAAGCCATGTGGCATCTCCGGCCAGTTCCTCACTGTCAAGGGCATGATAGGTATATTTCGCCGCAGCGCTGCCCGTATCTGCCGCAAATGCGGTCATGCTCATTCCTGCGGTCAGTACGCCGGTTGCTGCAATCACTGATATTTTTTTCCATGTATTCTTCATTTTCTTTTCCTCCATCTGTATATGCATCTGTGTCTCGGGAATTTCTTCCCTTCTGTGTATATATACGCAGGAGTTCTTTCCGAAAACGGGGTCCGGAAAAAAATATTTATAAAAAAAGCATGTGATACACAGTTTTCCTGCATTCACATGCTCTTTGATTAACGAATCATGGCCTTGATCATCTCACCGACATACATGGTGTGATAATCTCCGTCTTTATACACCTTTTTTACAATGTCAGGCACCACAAATCCGCTTTCCTCAAATGCCTGGCGATAGAGAATTCTGCACAGAATCACGCTGCTTGCTTCATCCAGATATGGAATGCCCTGATCACGACCGACATGAAGGCGTGCGCCTGCAATTTTGTCTTCACTTCTTCCGGAGACCATTCCCAGGTATTTCATCGTGCCGTGATATTCCTTATGATCCAGAAAAGAAAGTGAATACACGCCGGACGCATCCAGCAGTTCCTTCGTATATCTGCTCTCTCTGACGAAAATAAATGAACATCTTTTATCCCAGATATATCCGACACCACCCCAGGAGGCTGTCATGGAATTGACTTTCCCGTCTTTTTCCGAAGTGATCAGCATCCAGTTGTCTCCGCCGAACTGATACGGGCCTGACTCAATATCCTCAAAATTTACAGGCTGAAAAACATGCATTCCCCCATCCTTTCCTGCGGTCTCCCGCATCTGCATTGCCTTTATATGTGCTCTGCACTTATTTCATCCGGTACAGCTGTGGTGGATTTTCGCGATATTCTTTTGCTTCAGTAATATAGGACTCTGCGTTCTGCCGGAAATGCCGGCGCTCCTCTTCTGTGACCTGCCGTACAACTTTCGCCGGTGAACCGATGACCAGTGACCCGTCCGGAATCTGCATATTCTGCGTTACAAGTGCGCCCGCTCCGATGATGCAGTCCTTTCCGATAACACATCCGTTCATCAGAATGGCACCCATTCCGATCAGAGAATTGTCGCCGATCTGCGCACCATGTACAATGGCACCATGTCCGATCGTCACGAACCTCCCGATATGTACCGGCAGATGATAATCCATATGAATCACTGCATTATCCTGCACATTGCTGCCTTCTCCGATAAAAACAGGTGAACGGTCCGCACGGATCGTCGTATGATACCAGATACTGCAGTCCTTTCCGATATGTACATCTCCCAGAATCACAGCATCACCTGCAACAAATGCTTCCGGGTCAACTTCCGGTCTGATACTGCTGTCCATTGGCAAGCCTCCTGTCTTAGAAATCTCTGATTCTGTCTTCCTCTGTCAGGCCTGTATTTTCTATTTTCATAATCGTCACGTCATAGCTGTAGGCATCACTGACTTTAATCGTTACCAGATCTCCCACACGATGGCCCAGCAGTGTTTTTCCCAGCGGTGATTCAATGCTGATCAGTCCTTTCAGAGAGTCTCCGCGCATTGTTGTCACAATTTTATATACTTCCGTTGTCTGATCTTCCTCGACTCTGACCGTAACCGTCTTGTTCATACCGACCTGATCATCTGTCGTATTGTCTTCAATGACTTTTGCGGTTTTGATCATTCTCTCCAGAAAACGGATCCGGCTTTCATTCTGATTCTTTGCCTTTTTGGCGGCATAGTATTCAAAATTTTCGCTTAAGTCTCCCTGCGCTCTTGCTTCCTTCACATGCTCCAGAAGCTCCTTGCGGATGACGATCTTGCGGTTTTCGATCTCCGCTTCCATATCTTCGATATCTTTCTGCGTCAGTTCATTGTGCATCTGAAAATTCCTCTTTCTGATTACTTTAATCCCTGTGTTTTAATTTTAGATTTTAAAAACATATTGGTCAAGTCTTCGAAATGCTTCTTTGATTCTGCTCGCAGGAGACGCCAGATTCATCCGGATCGCAAACGGTCTGTGGAACGGCCTGCCATCCTGCCAGATGACACCGACATCCCAGCCTTTCCTGATCAGTTCATCCATTGTCATATTCTGCTCTCTGCAGTATGCTTCGCAGTCCAGATAAAGCATGTAGGTACCCTGCGGCCTTGCCAGAGAAATTCCGTGATAATATTTCTGAATATGCTCTGTTGCATAATCCGCATTTTCACTCAGGACCTTTCGCAGTTCATCTGTCCATCTTTTTCCTTCATCGCTGTAACAGCCAAGGAGCGCATGCATACTCAGCACATTCATGCTGTTATAATGCGTCGCCTCTCCCGAACGGTTCACCCTGTCACGCAGCAGTGCATCGTAAATAATATGGTAGGATCCGATCAGCCCCGCCAGATTAAAGGTTTTGGACGGTGCATAAAATGCAATGGTACGGTTTCTGGCGTCTTCCGACACGGACTGCGTCGGAATATGCTGATAACCGTCCAGCGTCAGATCACTCCAGATTTCATCTGAAATGACAATGCAGTCATTCCGCCGGTAAACCTCCATGGCCTGTTCGATTTCCGCTCTCTCCCAGACACGTCCGGTCGGATTGTGCGGACTGCAAAACACCGCCAGATGAATGTGATTCTCTTTCAGCTTCCGGTCCATATCTTCATAGTCCATCCGCCAGATTCCTTTTTCATCCTGTTTAAGGTCACTCAGAATAATCTTTCTGCCATTGTCCTCGATGCATTTCGTAAATCCGATATAGGTCGGTGAATGCAGCAGCACACTGTCCCCCGCTACAGTAAATGCACGAAGCGCAGACACCACGCCTCCCAGTACGCCGTTCTCATATCCGATATTCTCTGCCGTCAGATTCTGCACACCATTACGTTCTCTCTGCCAGCAGATAATTGCATCATAATATTCCTGCGGAACCGCATAGTAGCCAAACGCCGGATGCTGCGCCCGCTCCATGACACTGCGCACTGCGGCGGGAACGGTCGGAAAGTTCATGTCCGCAACCCACATCGGGATCGCATCAAATCCTTCTCCCGGTGCATCCGGAATAAATCCCGGCGCTGTCCCGAGTCCGTCAACTGCAAGTGCATCTTTCCCGTGTCTGTCCATTACTGTTGTAAAATCGAATTCCATCGTTTTCGCTTTCTGCTCTATCTCATTTCTTCAGGGCTGTTTGTTCAATATCGGATTATCCATGATAAGCTACAGACTGATCTATATCAACATAATAACAGCGCAGGTCCTGGGGGCAAACAAAAATTTTCTTTATCTGTATATTATTTATCTCCTGAATTCTGCCCTGAACGCCACGCAGCTTCTGCAATTCCCCATGCCACGCCATACGCTCCGGCAAGAATCAGTGCAAACCACAGTACAGATACCACGGCCGGCTGTTCATATACTCTCAGAAACGGATAGGGTCCGCTTATGATGTGCAGAAGATTCAGAATCACAGCCACGACTGCATAGACCGCCGTCGGCAATATGGCAATCCGCGCAGCCTTCCCCGGCTTAAACGGGATATGATCTGAAAGGAAAAATGACAGTCCTGCCAGCAGCGGACACAGCAGATGATGAAA
>CAYMBY010000029.1:0-2386 GCA_964388815.1 uncultured Butyrivibrio sp.
TTATCATTTTTTGCACATGGACTGTAAATAATGAAAACACGGCAATCGAACTGGTCTCTTTTTCTCAAATTTTCCAAACACTGTTTGGGATTTCTTATGAAGCACATTGTTTTATTCGCATTTTGGAGGTTTATACGCATAAGAGCAGATTTTCTGCTCCGTATCAGATACTTTCGTTCTTCTCTCTTGAATAATCCGGAATCTTTTTCCTGTCAGAAGAAATCTGCAATCTGTCCCTTCTTGCCCAGTTCCTGATCGTGGCAAGATGACTGCTGTAATTCTTTCCGGAAGATGCCATATATCCTGACAGAGCTTCAATTCTTTTGTCATAATCATCCGGAAAGTCTTTCTGCAGCGCCTGATATTCATTTTCCGTCAGGAGCACATTTTTATAATCTCCAAACAGATGCTTTTCTTTCTTCTCAGTATTATTCCACTCAGTATGATTAATCTCAGTATCTTTAGTTGCGGTTTTATCGATGTCTGAATCGCGATTTTTCAGAAGTCCAGCCTTCGACTTTTCCGAACTCTGGGCTTCTGTTTTTTCGAAGAACTGTTTTACATAGATTCTGTCCGGGTTTCCAAGCCCCTGATGCTTTCTTTCTATCAGACCGATGCCCGTCTGGATGTCCAGTTCCGATAATAATCGCAGCGCCTTATCATGACCGCAATGAAAGTGATCCATGATGCTCTGCATGGTAAAAAAAATATAGGCTCTGTCTTTTTCATCAAACCAGTTGTTCCTGATGGAAAGCTCCAGACGATCCAGCATCATTCCATACAGAAGTTTTGCCTCAGAAGAAAGACCGTCGAATTCTGTTTTCTGAAATAATGCTTTAGGAACACGATAGAAAGCATACTGCCCGGTATTAAACCGGTAATGATAATCAAACCTGTCCTTCGCATCATCCATATTTTGGCTCCGCTTATTCACAGAATTTCTGCCAGTTGAGTTCTTCGATTCCGGAAAGCGATGTTGCTGCAATCTTCCATTTTCTGGCCAGTGCAATATCATTTTTGACCACAGGATCAACCTCATCCCCGCACACGACAAGGATTCTCGATCTGTGAAGCAGTTCTTCTGCAAACTCCTTACGGTCTCTGTGTTCCTCCGGGATCGCATCATTCGTATACAGATCCGTAGACAGAAGCGCACAGATCGGATAATACCCGGCATCATATACGATTCTGCAATAGTTTGTTGCTTTCCGCATGCGCAGCCAGTCATCTTTCGGCCATGCTGCAGAAATATAGGCAAATGGCTTTGTCATGATCTTCCGCCTTTCCCGCTGCTGATCCTGTATGCCGGCACTTCCCTTCCATCGGCACAGAGCGTCACCCGGTTCTTTTTAAAAATTTCAGCAGCCTTCTGTACCGTTTCCTGACTGATGGATTTCATTTCTCCATCGAATATAAATACCGGTCCGATTGTGAATTCTTCACCGTCAATTTTCAAAACGCATCTGTCATTGCACACGGCATAGACATCTGTTCCTGCAATCTGTTTACATACGGCATATCCGCCATACCCAAGGATCATTCTGCCTGCCATCTCTTCCGTTACCATCTCCTGTTCTCCGCCGGGAAGAAGTTTTAAAATAGTTCTTTTATTTTCCTGCTTAATCAGGCTGCGATCTGAGAAACGGATGATCTGTACCTTATCTTCTTTTTCTTCCCTTTCCTCTTTAATCTCAGCTGATACCTCGTAGTCTTCATTCTCAACTTCTTCTGTATCAAAAAGTTCATCTGATGCCATATCCTGAAGATCCTCGACCATATCCAGAAAAAGATTATCCGGATTTTCTCCGTTATTCCGCGTGATCTTCTTCAGCTTCCTTTCCGCATCCTCACGGCTATCCGCCGGAATGCCGATATGGAACTTCAGTTTTATATTCACCGCTGCCTCGTAATATTTTTTCATTCAATTATTCTCCCACTCAAAAAGGCACCCGGTCAGGATGCCTTTATTCTCTGTTGTTACAGGGACATATCCCTGCTTTTCTTTTTCTGCCACTGATCAAGGAGCTTCAGTATCGTGTCCTCCATCTGCTTTGGCGTATAATTCTTTGGAAAATACTTCTTGAGGACATCGTTTTTGAGTGTCACCCTGTCCAGATCAGCTTTCTTTTCCTCACTCATAATCGCGCACATGGCTTCAAGTGTACACTTTCCTTCCTGGCTGAACTTCTTGATCCGCTGTGCCTGAGAGAGCGAAGGTGTTGTCTGTCCATAATCCATTGCCTTTAAAAAGTTCTGTTGCTCCTCAGGTTGCAGATAGGAAAGTTCAACTGCAGGATTGAATGCAATTGTTCTGTCATCGACCATGTTCAGGATATCCGGGATCAGGTTGGTGAGACGGATGAAACGCTTAACATTATTACTCGAA
>CAYMBY010000030.1:0-2734 GCA_964388815.1 uncultured Butyrivibrio sp.
CTCTAAAGATTTGCTTACAGTATCATATCTCGAATAAAAAAGCAATCAAAATAATCAGTATTGATCATTAAGAGCATACAGCTTCACCTGTAATAATTGATGATCATCAGCTGCAGAATTCCCTTTCCCGTATTGTGATAGCTGTGTTTTTTATCCGAATGAAAGTGGATGGCATCCCCTTCCTGAAGTACATGCTCTCCATCATCAAGTGTAATGGCAAGTGTTCCCTTAAGAACACAGATATATTCATCTGTCCTCTCACCATGCCCCTGTGAATCATTGACACCGCCCGGCTGAACCGTCATCCGGAACAGTTCAAAATTTCTGTCTCCGGTATGATGATAATAACAGCGCAGGTCTCCCTGATCATGATCCAGTTTCTGAACAGGAATATCCTTAAGAGATATTACTTCACCGCCTTCAATGTTGCGTTCCAGAAGCGCCGTATACGGCAGCTGCAATGCATCCGCAATTTTCCAGACTGTGTTGATGGAAGGATTTCCTGCTCCCTTTTCAATCTGCGACAGCATGACCTTGCTGACACCGCTTGCCGCAGACAGCTGTCCGAGACTGAGATTCCTTTCTCTTCTGATTCTTCCAAGATTCTCCCCGATAATCGCTGAAATCTCCATCATATTTCTCCCTGTATCAAACCTGTACTTGACAGATATATTTTACAATCGTACATTATATTTGTTCATTATAGTTTACGTACGTTATATATATATTATTATCTGTTCAGAAAGAAGGTCAAGCAGTTCATGGATGAATCCATTCCCCAAATACAGGTTTCTTTTACCGGTCACGATCTGAAGAATCTGATCATCCCGATGTTCATGGAGCAGTTTCTTCTGGCACTTACAGGCATTGTGGATACCTTTGTCGTCAGTTATGCCGGAGAAGCAGATGTGTCTGGCGTCAGTCTGGTCAATTCCTTTAACACGGTTTTCATTTTTCTCTCAACCGCACTTTCCATCGGCGGCGCAGTCATTATCAATCAGTATATCGGCGTCGGACATAAAAAGCTGGCCGCGCGTTCCGCCGGTCAGCTCCTGACATTTTCCTTTATCAGTTCGGTAATTCTGTCTGTCCTGATTCTGTTCCTGAACAGGTCTCTCCTGCAGTTTCTGTTCGGGCGGGTAGAACCTGACGTCATGACTGCCTGCGTTACCTATCTCCGCATTTCAGCCTATTCTTTTCCGGCACTGGCTGTCTACAATTCAGGTGCAGCCCTCTGCCGCAGCACAGGCAAAGCACAGGTTACCATGTATATCTCCGTTGCTGCCAATATTGTAAATATCATCGGTGACCTGATCGGCGTCTTCTGGCTTCACAGCGGCGTTGCGGGTGTCGCCTATCCGTCTCTTCTGTCCCGCACGATCATGGCCGTTGCCGTTACAGCATACTGCGCAGGCAGATCACAGGATATTCGCTACTGCCGGCAGGATGTTCTGACATGGGATGCACCGCTCCTTGGCAGGATTCTGCGTGTGGCTGTTCCAAACGGAATTGAAAACGGGGTCCATCAGCTCGTCAAGGTAGCGCTCAGCAGCATGGCTGCGCTGTTCGGGACTTATCAGATTGCCGCCAATGGCGTAGCACAGAGCATCTGGTCACTGGCTGCGCTGATGGGTCTTGCCATGGCGCCTGTCTACACAACCGTCATCGGTCAGTGCATGGGTGCACGAGACCTGCAGGCCGCAGATTTCTATTTTCGTAAACTGACAAAAATCAGTTTTGTCCTTTCCATCGCATGGAACGCACTGATCTTTGCACTGACACCGCTTTTTCTTCATCTCTACCGGCTGAGTTCAGAAACCGCTTCGCTTGTCCTTATTCTGGTCCTGATCAACAATATTTTCAATGGAATCGCCTATCCTTTTGCCGGTCCACTCGGAAACGGACTGCGTGCGGCAGGCGATATCCGTTTCACGATGATCGTGTCCGTATCACTCACCATCTTTGCAAGACTGTTCTTCTCAGGATTGTTCGGTGTCCGGCTGAATATGGGCGTCATCGGAATTGCCTTCGGTATGAGTATTGACCTGGTCATCCGCGGTCTGATCTTTATTCAGAGATTCAGAAGCGGTAAATGGCAGCAGTTCCACCTGATCTGAAAAAACGGTCAGTGATAAACCGCCCCGCCGGAAATATCGAGCGGAGTCTCCCCTGTCACTTTCGCATTGCCGTCCAGATCCGCATATATCCTGACCAGGCTGTACGAATACTGCGGGTTCGGAACAACTGCTGCCGTTCTGCACAGGATGCAGTAATTGGTACCTGCCACAACCTGCGATCCCAGGAAGGCAACCGGTTCATAATCGCAGCCTGTCAGCCCGTCAATCGCTTTTTCAAAGGCTGCTTCAGCTTCTTTGTTATCCTTCATGGCAAGGCTTCCTGAATTCACTTCCCAGCCACCGTCAACTGCCTCCTCTGCTGCAGAATCTTCTGATGCCGCTGTATCTGCTATGGAAGAATCCTGCGCTGCCTGTGGCTGCGTACTCTGTGCCTGACTGTTCTGCTCTGCTGCAGATTTCGCATCACTTCCGCATGCTGCAAGCATTAACGCCATTGAAAGACAGACTGCAACTGCAAATTTCTTTTTCATCATTTATTTCTTGTATGATGTTTTCAGAAGCTAAAACATCAATTTCCTTTCTTTTTAATATCGTGGTTCAATACATTCAGATACTGTGGACTTTTGATTTTTTTCTGTAGCTCGACTACTCGAAGG
>CAYMBY010000031.1:0-13838 GCA_964388815.1 uncultured Butyrivibrio sp.
TTTTGTGCATTATGACTCATTATAGCCTTTTCGATCTGTTCATATAGCTTCTCAGGCTCAATCGGCTTGGCAACATGCCCGTTCATTCCGGCATCATAGCACTTTCTGACTTCTTCCTCAAATGCATCTGCAGTCATGGCCAGAATCGGGACCGTCTTTGCGTCTGCACGTTCCAATGCCCTGATCCTTCTGGTTGCTTCATATCCATCCATTACCGGCATACGGATGTCCATCAGGATAATGTCATAATATCCGGATCCGGATTTTTCAAATGTCCTGACTCCCCGCAGTCCGTTCTCCGCAATGGTCACAACCATCTTTTTCTGTTCCAGAAGTGTCTGTGTGATTTCCTGATTCAACGGATGATCCTCACACAAAAGTACATGCTTCTGCTCCAGAATCTGCGCATCGAAAGTCACTCCGGTACTCTTTTCATCCGCTTTACTCTGCTCCTGCGGTTTACAGCAAAAGCCGATGGAGACATGAAAATCAGAGCCTTTCTTCGGCACGCTATGCACTGTAATCTTCCCGCCCATCAGTTCCACCAGGTTCTTCACAATAGAGAGTCCGAGGCCTGATCCTCTGTTCGCTGATGTATCGCTTCGTTCCCCCTGTGTAAACGGTTCAAATACATTCCGCTGAAGTGTCTCATCCATTCCGATTCCGTTATCAATTACGCTTGCCTCTATCTTTATGCGATCCGTTCCATCCATCTGTTCTGTCATCCGGAGTGTAATTGTTCCGTTTTCCTGTGTATACTTCACCGCATTGGAAAAGAGATTGAAAAAGATCTGGTTGACACGAAGAATATCCATCTGCGGAATGACTTCCCGGATCAGCTGTGTTTCAAGCACCAGCTGCTGATTCTTGCCTTCACAGAGCGGTCTGATGACAGAATCCAGATAATCCAGAAAATGATCCACCGGATAAGGTTCCGGATGAAGTTCTATTTTATTACTTTCAATTTTGCTCATATCCAGAATGTCATTCACAAGCCCCAGAAGAAATCTTGAGGATGTGTCAATCTTTTTCAGATATTCGCAGGTTTTGGGCGGATTCTGCTGCTGCGCAGCCAGATAGGTCATTCCGATGATCCCGTTCATCGGTGTACGGATATCATGACTCATTCTGGAAAGGAAATCCCTTTTGGCACTGTTCGCCTCATCTCCTCTGCGCACTGCCGCCTGAAGCACTTCCACCTGCCGCTGTTCTTCCCGGTACTGCTGCGTGATATCCTGCACGGAAAGAAACAGAATTCTTTTATCTCCGTCAATGTAGCTGAAGTGAATCTGTTTTCTTCTGATCTCTCCGGTTCCACTGACAAAATTATAGCCGGCAGTATAACTGTCAGCATTTTCCAGCATATGCAGAATATTTTTAAGCCTGCTGATCTCAATCGCTTTCTCCTGTTCGCCCTCAGGAACCGTTTTGCGGATCAGGGCCATCATTCTGCCCTCATAATCTGCTGTATCGGAAATCAGCTTCCAGTCACGCTGGTTTTCAGACAGTCCGAAATAGGTCACTTTCTGTTCCGGCACATTAATCAGCCCGACACTTTCATATCCGATATGACTCAGATTATTGGTCAGCTGCTGCCGGATATATTTTCCTGTAATGTCGTAGGAATAAATGAAGCATTCAATATCTTCCGTCTCCGGATTCTGAAAGGTACGGACTTCCATCTGTACCCACGTAACCGCATGCGGACCTCCGGTTCTGCAATACTCCATACTGAAGCAGGTTTCTCCGCTGTGGAATTTCGTAATCAGTCTGTTCCGTTCAAACAGATCCTCATATGTTTCCAGATCTTTTTTATCGCGTATTGTCTGTTTCAGCCTTGTAAACGCCATATCATAGGTCAGTCCCGAAACGTCCAGTGCCTTACTCCATCCGACATAATAGTCCAGTACTCTGTTCTGCGTCAGGTTATGATGTCCCTTTGCAATAAATCCTTCCTGCTCATCGGAACGGATATATTTAAGTTCCTGTGTATACCGCTGCTCTGCCGTCTTTTCTCTGGTCAGATCCTGTGAAGTTCCGTATGCCTTTATCGGATGTCCTTCCTGATCAGTCACTGTAGTATAGGTGATATGCAGAAACAACGGCAGCTGATCCGGATACGGTCTGAATACAATATCTGAATATGTCGATGCCTTTCCCGCCTGAACCTCCTCATAAAGTCTTCTGATTTCAGAATGATACTGCGGCGCCACAATCCCGTACAGGCACTCCGGAACATCATGCATGACCGCCGGAAGATTCAGCTCTCTGCACCTTCTCGCCGTGTAGTCCTCATTGCTGAAGGTAACCGTATGTGAATCTATATCATATTCCCAGATTACAAGTCTGGCTGCTTCCACGGAAGAAATATACAACCGCTGAATTGCCTCCTCGCGTTTCTGCGCCCTGATCAGATCACTCTCGTCGGTCAGGGTGTAAAAGACAAATTCTTCATCATTATACATTCTGTGCTTACGGCCCTTCATCCGAAGCCACATATATTCGCCGCTTATTCTATGCCGGAATCTGTATATTCCGTCCATGCAGGCTTTCCCTTCATACAGCGCCTGCAGATCCTTTTTCCACTGTTTCCGGTCATCCGGATGGACCCCCTCGACAATCTCCGACGTTCTGTGGCCGATAAAGTCTTCAGTTCCGGCACCCACCATCTCCGCAAAAATATCATTGACACTGATGCAGATATTATCCCCGTAATCCGGCCGCACAAGGCAGATTCCACAGGGAATGGCCTCAAGCGTTTCTGCAAGCCTTCGAATTTTATCATCCTTGCGGTATTCTTCTGTCACATCCTCAAAGGTTCCGACAAGTCCGATAATTCTGCCATCTTCATAAATCGGGCTTTTACTGGCCAGAATATCCCGTTCTTCGCCCCTGGCCATGCACTTTCCGTGCGTGCGGAAGGTACTGATTCCGTCTTTCAGCACTTTCCACTCATCATTCTGGAACGGATCCGGATCTGAATGCCATCCCATATCCTCATCTGTTTTTCCGAGCAGCATTTCCTGAGACGAAAAACCGTAATAATCCAGAAATGCCTGATTTACCCCCAGGAATCTGCGTTGAGTATCCTTCCAGAAAATACATGTGGATGTCGTATTCAGAATCTTTCCAAGAAGCAGTTCTGAATTAATGTCCATTTTTTCCATTATTTTTCCTCACAGTCAGCACTCAACGCCTGCACAGAATTATATTGATGAAATGTGCTGTATTTAATATAATTATGATATGAAATCATAAAAAGAATCAAGAGGTATTTTATGAATAGTGCAAATCGGATCCTGATTGTAGATGACGCAGAAACAAACCGTCTTCTGCTCCGCAATATGCTTGAAGCACATTATGAAATTGTGGAAGCATGCGACGGACATGAGGCAGTCAATTTAATCTCCCGGTACGGGCTTGGCCTGTCCATTATTCTGCTGGATATGATCATGCCTGAAATGGACGGCTATCAGGTTCTGGATTATATGAACCACTACGGCTACATTGATGAAATCCCGGTAATATGCATTACCAGCGATCTTGAACCCGGTAAGGAAGAGAAGGCGTTTGATCTCGGCGTTTCTGATTTCATTCCAAAGCCGTTCAATGTGGCAGTTGTACAAAAACGAATCCAGAACACCATCGATCTCTACAACCGGACCCATAATCTGCAGAACCTTGTTGAAGAACAGACAGCGGAAATCTGCGCGCAGACTGCGCTTCTTCAGGAGCAGGCGATTCAGAATCACCGGAACGATACCGCTCTGATAGAAAGTCTGTCAACGCTGGTGGAATTCCGTGATTACGAAACCAACCAGCACCTGAGCAAAATGAAGCACCTGACCAATGTGCTGTTCTCCTATATCATGATACGGGATCCGGAACTGCAGATTCAGGCAGCCGAAGTCAGAACCGTAACTGACGCTTCCATTCTTCATGACATCGGAAAAATCGCCATTCCCGATCAGATTCTGCTGAAACCGGGAAAACTGACTCCTGACGAATTTGAAATCATGAAAGGACATGCAAGAGCAGGCGCAGAGATTCTTGAAAAATTCTCTGAATTTTCCGACACCTCTTTTATGCAGCATGCACGTGAAATCTGCCTGCACCACCATGAGCGGATCGATGGCAACGGATATCCGGATGGTCTCAAAGGGGACGAAATCCCATTGTATGTGCAGGTGGTAAGCCTTGCAGATGTATATGACGCGCTTGTCAGTCCTCGTGTATATAAACCCGCCTGTTCGCATGAACAGGCAATTCAGATGATTCTGAACAATGAATGCGGCGCTTTTTCAGACAGTATGAAAGAAGCGCTGATCAACTGCAGTGAACAGATCAGAGAATAAAATCCAGCCGCCCGGTAAAAAAGGCGGCTGGATTTTTTCTGTATCTGCTGTATTATTTCAGATATTTCTCATCAATGCATGGTGCCTGGCATTGTCCGCAGGACTCTTCACACGGACCGGCATTGAAATCTCCTCCCGGAAGTGTTGCCGCAATCAGGGTCTTCTGGTCGCCTTCTGCAAGCCTCTGTACTTCCGTCATCTTCAGTTTCAGTGCCTTCGTCATCCGTTCGCCATAATCATGATCTGCCCAGTAGCAGTGTACGGCATGCCGGTATTTGATCGTTGCTGAGCATGGCGCGATATTTCTCGCTGTATTCCCGATCAGTATTTCCTTCTGTTCTTCACTCATCAGACGGTACAGTTCCCCTCCCGCTCTGAAATTGTCATCTGTCGGATCATCACACGGATCATATCTCCACATGGCTCCGTTTAATTCCAGCGGCGGTTCCATCACTTCAGGCTGCGCTGCCCAGTAACCCTCCGAATTCGGAGAATAAGCAGGTGCTGCGCCATAATTGCCATCAACCCGCATTGCACCATCTCTGTGATAATCGGACACTGTCGCATGCTTTGCCTGATTTACCGGAATCTGGTTATAATTCACGCCCAGACGGTATCTCTGTGCATCGCCATATACAAACAGCCTTCCCTGCAGGAACTTATCCGGCGAGAAGCCGATTCCCGGAACAACATGTGCCGGGGTAAATGCGGCCTGCTCGACCTCTGCATAATAGTTTTCCGGCCATCTGTTCAGTACCAGTTCTCCGACTTCAATCAGCGGAAATTCCTTATGTCTCCAGATCTTGGTAATATCAAACGGATTCTCATAATGATTTCTGGCCTGTTCCTCCGTCATCACCTGAATATACATCTTCCATTTCGGATAATCGCCGCGCCTGATTGCTTCGTACAGATCACGTCCTGCACTCTCACGATCCGTTGCGCAGATCTTTGCCGCTTCCGCATCTGTCAGATTCTTTATCCCCTGCTCCGTGCGGAAATGGAACTTCACCCATACACGCTCATTGTTGGCATTATACATGGAAAATGTGTGCTCACCAAAGAAATGCATATGCCGGAATCCATCCGGAATGCCCCGGTCTGACATGACAATTGTCGTCTGATGGAACGTTTCCGGCAGCATCGTCCAGAAATCCCAGTTATTCTGCGCGCTGCGCATCCCGGTCATGGGATCACGCTTCACCGCGCGGTTCAGATCAGGGAAGTTATGTACGTCCCGGATAAAAAAGGTCGGTGTATTATTTCCAACCAGGTCCCAG
The DNA here is from genome assembly GCA_964388815.1 of uncultured Butyrivibrio sp. Classification (GTDB taxonomy): domain Bacteria; phylum Bacillota; class Clostridia; order Lachnospirales; family Lachnospiraceae; genus Butyrivibrio. The sequence continues at coordinate 5,636 of CAYMBY010000031.1, forward strand.
TTTCCATCTTCCGTATAGAACTTTACCGCAACGCCGCGGATATCACGTTCCGCATCGGCTGCGCCACGTTCTCCCGCAACTGTGGAGAACCGGATAAACAGATCTGTCTTTTTACCGATTTCGGAAAATATCTTTGCCTTTGTGTACTGCGTAATGTCATGTGTTACCGTAAACATGCCATACGCGCCCCATCCCTTCGCATGCATTCTGCGTTCCGGGATTACTTCGCGGTCAAAATGCGCCAGCTTTTCCATCAGCCACACATCCTGCATCATCACCGGACCTCTTGGTCCTGCAGTAATGCTGTGCTCATTGTTTTCCACCGGTGCTCCAACTTCATTTGTCAGTTTCCTGTTCTCCATGCTCATGCCCTCCATACCGGATCTCCGGCAGTTCTGCCGGCCTGTCCACCTGATGCCATCTTGCCATTTCGTTCGATATACTGACTTTCAAAGTACGATATAATAATTATACAATATCTCATGACAACAGTCACGGAGTTCCTTGCTTTCTTTTGTCTGTACCACAGCTGTTTTTCTTTATGTTTCCATGATCATTTTATAATCTGTATTATCTGTTTTCTGTCTGTCCGGAAAGAAATCAGCAGAATCAGCAACGGAACGGCTGAGATCAGGACACAGATTCCAAGTGTGCTGTGAATGCCGATTGCATCCGATACTGTCCCTGCAAACGGCATCATCAGAATTCCCGAAATGAAACTGTAACAGGAATCTGCAATTCCGTTCGCCGTTGTCTGATACTCATAAGGAATATTGTTTTTGACAATTTCTCTGGATGCCGAAGTCAGAATTCCGAATGTGCCATACAGAATCATGGTCCCGACAATCACCATCACCGGCGTTGATGCCGCAAAACTGATGATGATTCCTCCGGAGATCAGAACTGCCGACAGAAGCAGTCTCTTTCTGGGCATTATCCCTGCAAAAATCCCGGAGAAGAAAAAGATCAGGAACTGCGTCACGCATCCCATAAAACTGTCGATACCCTGCGTGGTAATATCTCCGCCAACGGCCTGCAGCACCACAATTTTGAGATTGTTTAAAGGAGAACCGGCCGCACCTGCCACGATCATGAATACAGCGAGAATCAGAAATTCCCTGTCCCGGAAAATAGAACTGATTTCCCGCAGCGTAACTTTCTTTTCCGTTTCTTCCGAATAAGGTGCATCCGGCATTGCCACTGCCTGCAGCACAGTCAGTACCGCCAGTACTCCTGATACCACCGGCATGATCCAGTAGCCTGCCTGCTCCACCATAAATCCCATGATCAGAATGGCCACTGCGTAGCCGGCCGTACCGATACTCCGTACTCTGCTGTATCTGGTCACATCATTATTCAGGCAACGCAGCACCCAGGTATCCAGAACTGTTCCGCCCGGTCCCAGCATGAATCCCAGCGCACAGTACAGAATCAGAAAAAGAGCCTGATTCGCACTGAAGAAAAGAAATGTCTGAATGATACCCGCCGTCACCATCATCAGCAGAAAAATTCTGCGGTTGGAATGAATCCTGTCGCAGAAGCTTCCCCAGAAAAACTGCCCGCCAAGTGCAAACAGCAGATACATTGAAATGGCAGCACTGATGAAGCCCTGTGAATAGCCTCTGTGCAGACCATAGGTCCCGATATAGGATGCAAAGGACGCAAACATGGCGTAAAAACACGCTTCAATCAGTGCAAATCGAAATTTCATTCCAGCCACCTGCTTCATAAGTATGCCTCCGGACAGTTTCAGACGGTAATTGTATGTGTCGTATCCCGCAGAACAAGCCGGTGCGGGAGAATGACTTTTTTGGGTGTACTGCTGATCTGATTGATTTTTTCCAGCAGAAGATCAAAGGAAGTTGTGCCCATTTCAAAACAGGGTTGTGCAACACTGGACAATGCCGGCAGATAATTTCCTGCAATATCAATGTCATCAAACCCGATGACATCCACATCATGTCCGGCAGCAAGTCCTGCCTGATCAAGATATCTGAGTGCGCCGATCGCCAGCTGATCACTGTAGCAGAAAAGTGCTGTCGGTCTGTTTTCTGATTCCATCAGCTTTCTGCATGCATCAAAGCCGCTGTCATAACTGAGATTCTCCGCTCTCACGATCAGATCTGTATCCCGCCTGATTTCATGCGCCCGGAGCGCCATAAAATATCCGTCCTCACGAAGCTGCCTGGAATTGCATGTACACCCGGCGCTGATCATGCCGATCTTACTGTTGCCCATATGGATCAGTGCATCCACCGCATCATATGCGGCTGCCTGATTGTCCACCTGCACACTGGAGATTTCCGTACCGGAAGGACATTCACAGGCAATGACAAGCGGCAGCTTCATACCCGTTTCCCGGATTTCTTCCCTGTTCAACGTTGTATTCAGTGCAATCACACCATCCACCTGATGTGTATGGAGCATGTTCAGATATTTATCTTCAATACCGCGTTTGCCTTGTGTAGGCGCCGCAATAATGTTATAGCCGTTTTCAGAAGCACGCTGCTCAATTCCCCTGACAATATTACTGTAAAAAGAATTGGAAAGACCCGGCATCAGGATCAGAACCATCCCTGTTCTGCAGGTACGCAGGCTCCTGCCTGTCGCATTGGGGACATAGTGATATTTTTCCACAATGTCCAGCACCCGTCTGCTGACTTCTTCGGATACCTTTCCCTGATGATTGATTGCCCTGGATACGGTTGCCACTGACACTCCGGCCAGCTCCGCAATTTCTGTAATTGTCATATGCGTCCTTACTGCATGAATTCTGCAAAAAAATAATTGATTCCAATGAGTGATTCTATCACAATCGTTCACTCTTTGGAAGAGTTTTTCGGGTAATCGTTTACATTTCGATATTGACTTGCTTCATTGAAACGAACTATAATTTTGTCAGAGTATTTCGCGTAATCGTTTACTCGCTATGGCAAAAAGGCTCAGCTGTTTCAGCAGAAAGTCCGGAGGAACCTGCCCATGAGTGAAATCCGTAAAGTAAAAACTGCCGTAATCGGTTGCGGCATGATCAGTAACATCTATCTGCGCAACCTGAAAAACCTTTTTCAGATCATCGATCTCGTCGCCGTTTGCGATCACAAACCGGAAACCGCCGGGGATAAAGCACGGCAATACGGCGTGGAGAAGGTCATGACCATAGATGAAATTGCGTCAGACAGGGACATCGAACTGGTCGTCAACCTGACCGGCCCTGCTGCACATTATGACGTCATCCGCCAGATGCTGGAAGCAGGAAAGCATGTATATACGGAAAAGATGATGACTACCACGCTGGAACAGGGACGGGAGCTTCTGACACTTGCAGACGCCAGAGGCCTTTCCCTCGGGGTTGCCCCCGATACCGTACTGGGCGCCGGAATACAGACTGCCAGGGGGATCATTGATTCCGGGCTGATCGGCGATGTCACTTCCTGCATCGCCTGCATCAACCGCAATCAGTCTCTGAATTCCGAGACTTTCCGATTCCTTCGAAATCCCGGCGGCGCTCTTCCTTACGATGTCGGCATTTATTATATTGCAGCACTTCTGTGTCTGCTGGGACCGGTCAGAAGAATCCGCGGCTTCGGTGCACCTGCGCCTGTGCATACACCGCAGCTTCTCTATCAGCTGCCGGAAGGGGCACCTTCCTCCTGGCAGATTCCCGGAAACAATCTGATCTCCGGCGCGCTTGAATTCGAAAACGGCGCACTCGGCAGTATTCTTTTTGACGGAAACACCATCGGCGAATCACAGCATATGCTGAAAATATTCGGGACAAAGGGAATTCTCGAACTGGGTGATCCCAACACCTTCGGCGGCGAAGTAAAACTGATTCTGCCTGAATCACCGGCCTGCATCATGCCCATGACACACGGGTACAACGGAAGCCCCGTACTCCCCGACCCGACGCCGTATGAGTATGCCTACGGTCACCGCGGAATCGGCGTTGCAGAAATGGCATGGGCCATCCGGAAAGACCGTCCATGCCGTTGCAGTAAAGAATACGGTTATCATGCCATGGAAGTCCTCTGCGGCCTTGACCGGGCGATTGCAACCGACTCTGCTTATGAGACCGTTTCCCGCTTTGAAATGAAGCCGCTGAAATCAGGATACTTTTCCGGTATGGAACACGGACAGATGCGCGGTGATGCAGAAATGTCCCTGATGGAGTAATCCCGGACAGCGGTGCCGGCAACGGCAGAAAGGAAATGAGAAAATGAGATTTGGTATTCAGCTCTATGGTGTGAAGGATGAACTGCAGCAGAATCCGGAAGCCGTTATCCGGACGCTCGGAAGCTTCGGATACAGGAGAATTGAGCCCTGTATTCTCTTTGGCAGTGATGCCGACCTGAAAAAGGAAGGTCTGTGGCATCCTGATGATCTGCTCCGGCTGCTGCCGCTTCTTGGCGCCCTGGATATGGATGTTGTTTCCGCACACGTTTTTGCAGAAGATCCTCTTGCTGCGGTTCCTGAAATGGTGCATCTGTCACAGCGCTCCGGAATCCGTCAGTATGTACTTAAATGTCCGCAGGAGCTCACGCCTGCCTCCTGTCAGGCATTTGCACACACCTGCATACAGCTTGCAGATCAGCTGCGAAAATATGATCTTCAGGTACTTCTGCACAATCAGGATACAGAGGTCCGGGTTCAGCTGGAAGGAAAAAGCGCCTATGAATGGATACTGGATGCCTGTGACGGGAAAGTCTGTGCACAGCCGGATATCGGCTGGCTGATCGCCGGCGGCGAAGATCCTGTGTCTTTCCTCTGGAGAAATGCCGGCCGGATACGCTCCATTCATTATAAGGACATGCAGCTCTCCGAAAATGATTCTGCACGGGAAGTCCCTGTCGGAAACGGCTCTGCAGATATTGCAGGCTGCTTTCAGTTCGCCCGCGCAATGGGTATACCACAGATCATCGATATGGACGTCTGCACGATGCATGATCTTCAGCATGCAGTATCTCTCCTGTCAGGATATACACAGCTGCGGGAGCATACCTCCAGTACCCTCTGTACGCTCGATGTACAGACCGGCATGCTGCAGCAGCTTCATCATTTTGAAGGCATCATAGAAGCGCCGCTCTGGCTTCCTGACGGTGCCTCTCTCCTGTATAATGCGGATGGCCGGATCTTCCGTTATAACATTCCCGCAGACAGCATATCCATGATCGACACCGGTGCCTGTACTGCCTGCAATAACGATCACGTCATATCACCGGACGGCTCGCAGCTCGCCATCAGCTGTTCTCCTGACGGCAGTTATGATTCTCAGATCTACACTCTGCGTATTGAAGGCGGCACGCCAACGCGTGTCACCGCAAACGGTCCCAGTTATCTGCACGGCTGGTCTCCTGACGGAGAAGAACTTGTCTACTGTGCATTCCGCGGCCCTGCAGGACAGGCGGACATCTATTCCATTCCTGCCGCCGGCGGCGTGGAAAAAAGACTGACAGAAGGTGGCTGTTTTAATGACGGCCCGGAATATTCACCCGATGGCAGACACATCTGGTTTAACAGCACGAGGAGCGGTCTGATGCAGATCTGGCGTATGAACCGCGATGGCACCTCTCCCCGTCAGATGACCTTTTCCGATGCCAACAACTGGTTCGCCCACGTTTCTCCTGACGGTCAGCAGGTGGTTTATCTGACGTTCCGCAAAGGCGATCTTGATCCGGATGAACATCTTCCCAATATGAATGTTTCCGTTTCCGTGATGAATTATGATGGCTCAGATGCCAGAAAACTTCTGACCTTCTTCGGCGGACAGGGTTCCATTAATGTCAATTCCTGGTCCCCGGACAACCGGCACATTGCGCTGGTGATCTATCAGCCAGACTGATAATTTATCAAACAGGTTGACAAAAAGGTGCTGCAGAATGACTGATTCCCCGCCATTCTGCAGCACCTTTTTTAACTGTCTGCCTCTTTTTCTCAGTGACAGCCGCAGCCGTGATTACCGCCGCAACCTCCGCCGCACTGATGATCTTCCTGATGTTCCTCGTGACAACTGTGTTCTTCGCCATGGCAGCCGCCCTCATGATCATGATGATCACAATGCACTTCCGGATCAAAGCTGAGCGTTCCTGCGATCAGTGCATTTACCGCTTCATCGGCATTTCCTGATACACCGCCGAACAGCTCGATTCCTGCCTGTGCAAGTGCTTCCTGTGCTCCGCCGCCGATTCCTCCGCAGATAAGTGTATCTACATGATAATCCTGCAGGAAACCAGCAAGTGCGCCGTGTCCGCTTCCGATTGCACTGACAACACCGGAATTGTTCACTCTGCCATCCTCGATCTCATAGATCTTAAACTGCTCTGTATGTCCGAAATGCTGAAAAATTTCTCCGTTTTCATATGTAACTGCTACTACCTTCATTGCCTGCGTCCTCTTTTCTTTCATCTGATTCATTCCGCAGCAGGTATCCGTTTCCGGACACGCTCTGCCACACTGCATGTTTCTCCGCGGACATTCCTGCCTGCAGCAGCCTGTTCCCGTTCCATCACACAGTCTGTAGTTTCCGCCGGAAATCAGAAGCCTTTTGCCATTCACAATGCTGTCTGCAACCTTATACCGTGCAGAATCATAGATCTCAGTCACCGTCGTTCTGGAAATATCCATCTGCTGTGCACACTGCTCATGTGTCTGCCTTTCAAAATCGACAAGCCGCAGCACCTCATATTCATCGAGGGTCAGCGTTACCGTCTGATTCGAACCGTTTTTTTCGGGTGAAAAGCTTTCACACGCCGGATATTCACATATTCTGCGGCATCTCTGATGTCTTGGCACTGATTGTTGCTCCTTTTTATTTCCGACATATGTCGGAAATATCGTATCAGAAGAGGACCCCTTCTGTCAACCTTTACTGCTCTGCTTTTAAAGTTTTCCTTCGATTGATTCTGACCCAGATGATTTCTCTGAAGATGTAATCAAAAATGGCTGCAAACGGAATGGCAAGAAGAACGCCCCATACGCCGAACATTCTGCCGCCGACAATGATGCTGACCAGAATCCATACGGCAGGTACGCCCAGCGAACCGCCGAAGAGTTTGGGTTTGATCACGTAACCGTCACAGGTCTGCAGAATAATCGTAAAGATGATGAACCAGAGCGCATACCACGGATTAACCAGTACGAGAATGAATCCGCCGATGACACCGCCGACAATCGGTCCGAAGGTCGGTGCAAGATTGGTTACACCCACTACGACCGAAGTCAGAATCACATACGGCATTCCGGCAATGGTCATGAAGATGAAGTTGGCGACACCGATGATCAGTCCGTCCAGCAGATCACAGATGATATAACGGATCAGGATTCTGTTGCAGCGATGGAAAAAATCTGCGGATTCGCGGTAGTGTTTTTCTGAAAGAAGTGCCTTCAGGAGTCTTGCCGTTCCCGCGAGAATTCTCTTTTTATCAATCAGGAAATAGATGGCCATGATAAAGCCGATGATCAGGTCGAATGCGTTCTTACCAATGCTGAAAGAGGTATTGATGATTTCATCCATATTATTCGGTATGGATTTGAGCAGATTATTGATCATATTGTCAAAAAAGTCGGTAATACTTGACAGATCAATCAGATGGCCGCCGTTTCCGAGCGTTTTCAGAAGTGTCTGCAGCGATGCCGCATAAGTATCCACATTGTTGTACAGTACCACAATACTGTTGGCAATCTGCGGAATCAGCCCCGCAAGAAGCACAACAAACAGAACAATCAGAAAAAGAACAGATATCAGTACAGAGAGATTTCTGGCAATCCGCTCCGACTTCATCTTTTTAAACAGATGAACCTGAATAAAGACCACCAGCGGATCCACCACATATGCGATGACAATCCCGATAAACACCGGAGAAATAAAGCCGTATACTGCTCCGATTCCCTTCGCAAACAGATTCAGATGCGACAGTACCAGATACAGCACCACCGCACTGCAGGTTGCAACTGTATATGCACCCCATCTTTTTTCCATCCAGTCCTTATTCATTTTCATAACTTCAGAATACCCCCTGTTTCCGGATCAGCCTCGGATCATATACTTCGATTCTTATCTATCCGTCCGCAGAAGTCAATTAACAAACTGAGAGAATTTCATAATTCATTTTCAATCCATGTGGATAACTTTGGAGAAAAAAGAGCGCACTAAACCAATTCCTTCCCTGACTGCTATCAATTGTGGATAACTGAATTATGATACCTC
>CAYMBY010000032.1:0-10843 GCA_964388815.1 uncultured Butyrivibrio sp.
GTCCGGTATCTGCAATTTCTCAGGGAGATTCTCAGTACCAGATCGATGCAAATACCTGTATTGACTGCGGTTCCTGTGCAGCTCAGTGCCCTGTATCTGCAATCAGCCAGGGTTAATAAAAACAGATATTCTGCAAAAAAATAATGGGCCGCAAAGCCCATTATTTTTTTTTGCCTTTTTCTGTTGTATATCAGTGTTTCTCAAGATTTGCAAACTTTGTAAATTCAGGCATCCAGAGCAGTCTGACCGTTCCGATCGGGCCGTTTCTCTGTTTGGCAATGATGATATCCGCAATGCCCTTGTCCTCTGTGTCTTTATTATAGTAATCGTCACGGTAAATGAACATTACCATATCGGCATCCTGCTCGATGGCTCCGGATTCACGAAGATCCGACAGCATCGGCCGGTGATCCGGTCTCTGCTCAACTGCACGTGACAGCTGTGAAAGTGCCACAATCGGCACATGGATCTCTCTCGCAAGTGCCTTCAGTGCACGTGAAATATCAGATATTTCCTGCTGTCTGGAGTCAGTGGAACGATTTCCTCCGCCGCTCATCAGCTGAAGGTAATCGATAAATACGATCTGAAGATTATGATCCATCTTATATTTCCTGCATTTGGAACGTAACTCTGACACAGAAATACCCGGTGTATCATCGATAATCAGATTGGATCCGCCGATCAGATCTGCGCTTTCAATCAGCTGTTCCCAGTCCCCGTCAGACATTGCTCCGGTACGGATATGCTGTGCATCCACCTTGGATTCCATGGAGAGCAGACGGTTTACAAGCTGCTCCTTCGACATTTCGAGTGAAAATATCGCTACCGTCTGATTATGCCGGAATGCCATGTACTCTGCAATATTTAAGGCAAATGCGGTCTTTCCCATGGAAGGACGGGCTGCAATCAGAATCAGATCAGATGGCTGAAAACCTGCCGTATCATAATCCAGATCCGTAAATCCGGTTGCCAGTCCTGTTACATTTCCCTTCAGTTTACTGGACGCCGCAATCTTGTTCAGTGCAGAAACCACAACATCCTTGATTGGTGTATATTCTCCGCTTCCGCGGTTCTGTGTCACATCGAAAACATTTTTTTCCACATCATTCAGAATAACTTCGAGTTCATCCGTACCTGCATAGCAGGAATTCATCGTTTCCTCACTGATATGGATCAGTTTCCGCAGCGTAGCCTTTTCTGCAACAATCTGTGCATAATATTTCACATTCGCCGAAGTCGGTACTGCCGTAACCAGGTTACGGATATACTCCAGACTGCTGACCTCCGGCGGGACATTCTTTTCCTTCAGGCGGTTCTGCAGCGTTACAATATCCACCGCCATACCGCTCTTATCCAGCTCCACCATTGCGTCAAACAGCGTTCCCAGCTGCCTGTTATAAAAATCATCCCCGTTAATAAACTCAGTCGCAGTTCCGATCGCATCCCGGTCGATCAGCATGGCTCCCACTACAGACTGTTCCGCTTCAAGACTGCTTGGTGCAACCCGTTTCGCCAGTATTTCGTCTGCCATAATTTCCCCTTAACTGACTGTTACTGTTCTGTAACAGATACTTTCAACTTACTGGTTACCTGCGGATGAAGCTTTACAGGGACTTCAAATACGCCAAATGATTTGATCGGTTCTGCCAGCTGCAGTTTTTTCTTATCAATATCAAATCCGAACTGCTGCTTCGCTGCCGTTGCAATTTCCTTGGAAGAAACGGAACCGAATACCTTTCCGCCTTCTCCGCCCTTCATGCTGACCTTAACTGTCACTGACTCCACTTTCTTTCCAAATTCCTGTGCCTGTGCCAGAAGCTCAGCAGCAGCCTTCTCATCACGCTTCTGCTGAACCTTGAGATCATTCAGATTCTTTGGTGTCGCCTCTACCCCAAGTTTTTTGGGTAAAACAAAATTCGTTGCATAACCGTCGCTTACCTTGACGATCTGTCCTTTTTTTCCAAGTGTTTTTACATCTTCAAGTAATATTACCTGCATATCAGTTAAGTTCTCCTTCCTCTATCATCGAGTCAAGTGTATGTTTGATTACGCCGATCGCTTCTGTCAGGGAAACGCCTTCCATCTGGCAGGCTGCAACGTTCATATGACCGCCGCCGCCAAGATGCTCCATGATGACCTGTACATTCACTTCATCAATGGACCTGGCACTGACATAGATTTTGTTCTGGTATTCCGTGCAGATAAAACTTGCCTTGACCCCTTTGATGTTCAGCAGCTCATTGGCTGCCTGCGCACCGATAATGGTCGGACTCTGCACATCTTCGCCTGCGCAGATTGAAATTGCATAGGCATTCCTGTATATTTCAGCCTGGCCGACTGCATCAGCCTTCGCCTTATACTCATTTGCATCTTCACGGAACAGCTTGCGCACACGCGTCACATCGGCACCGTTTCTGCGTAAAAAGGCCGCTGCCTCAAATGTTCTGACTCCGGTCTTCGTCATGAAATTATTGGTATCAATCATGATTCCGGAATACATACTGTCTGCTTCTTCTGTGTGAATCTTAACGTTTTCTCCGATATACTGAAGAATCTCGGAAACCATCTCGCAGGTGGAAGAAGCATATGGCTCCACATACGAAAGTGTTGCATTTTCAACAACTTCTGTTCCCTGCCTGTGATGATCAAATACAACAATATTCTTGCAGAATCTCAGAAGCTCCGGACATTCCGTAATACTCGGCTTATTAACATCAACAACAACCAGAACCGCATTATTGCTTGCAAGATCAATTGCCTGCTGACTGCCGATGATCATATCACTTTCATACTCCGGGTTTTCTTTGAACAGATCTACGAGCGGTTTCATTGACGTTGTCACATCATTCAGTACAATATGGCACTTTTTATCCAGTGTTTTCGATATGCGGTAAATTCCGATCGAAGCGCCAAAGCTGTCGACATCGCCCATACGGTGCCCCATGACAATAACCGTATCCTTACCTGCGATAATCTCCTTAAGCGCATGTGCTTTAACTCTGGCCTTGACTCTTGTGCTCTTCTCAACCTGCTGGCTCTTACCGCCGTAGTACACAGTATTATCCGGTGTCTTTACAACAGCCTGATCTCCGCCACGTCCGAGTGCAAGATCAATTGCATTCCGCGCGAATTCATAATTCTGTGCATAGGACAGTCCGTTGATTCCGATTCCGATACTGAGCGTTACCGCCATCTCATTACCGATATTAACCGTTTTTACATCGTCCAGAATATCAAACTTGTTCTCCTGCAGCATCTTGCACGATTTTTTGGGGAGGACAATAAAATATTTATCTTTTTCCAGTTTTTTGGCAATACCGTCACAGGATGCGATATACTTATTGATTTTACGATCAATCAGTGCAATCAGAAGTGATCTTCTTACTTCTTCCACACTTTCCAGTGCTTCATCGTAATTATCCAGATAGATCAGTCCTGCAGCCAGGCTCTGGTCATCCACTTCCTGTATGGCCAGACGAAGTGCCGTCTCGTCAAAAAGATATACTGCAATCAGATAACCTTCATAGCCCCGCGCCTCAATGATATCACTGTTGACTGCCATCTCACGAAGTGAGATTTTCCGAAGGCGCATGACAAAACTGCTTCCCTCATAATCCAGATCAATCTCTGTCTCTTCATCATCTGCAGCAGGAAATTTATCTGCCGTGATTGACGGAAACAGTGACGTAATTGATTTCCTGTAGCCCTTTTCCTGATGAACAACCTTTTCAAAGGCAACGTTCGTCCATATTACCTTCCCGGTGTCATCCAGAAATGCGCTCGGCAGATCCAGTTCCCGAAGCAGACGCTTCTGAATCTGACCATACTGTGTTGCAAAACTGATCAGCTCATTCATGATAATCGGTCTTGTCCGCATATTCATATAGATGACGACAACAAAATAGAAGGCAGTAAATACCGATACAATAATCCCCGGTTCAAAGCCTGATGTAATATAGATCAGAACATTAACTATGAAAAGGATTACTCCAAGATACATAAATGTCTGCATGTATGTATGAAGTCTTCCCTTTAATTTCACTCTTGCCTTTTTCATCGCTGATTCAGCCTTTCAGAATATTCAGGTAATGATTCTATTAGCTGTATTCGCCGTGCTGATTCATCGAACAGGTTCGATGAATCGCGGGCTTCGCCCTATCCCGAATCAAAAGAGAAAACGCTGCCGACTGCAAGCAGTCTTCGCTTTTTCTCTTTTGATTCGGGGCACTGCTCATTGCCATCGCGAACATTATAACATATAACATTTTCAATAGCAAAAACGGACACTCCAAAAGGAGTGTCCGTTTCAGTCATTATCACATAATGATCAGTCTGCTACATACGGCATCATAGCAAGATGTCTGGCACGCTTTACAGCCACCGTAATCTCTCTCTGATGCTTTGCGCAATTTCCTGTAATACGTCTCGGAAGAATCTTTCCGCTCTCGGAAACATACTTCTTTAACATTGCGATATCCTTGTAATCGATCTCATGATCTTTACCACAGAATACGCAAACTTTCTTTCTTCTATGCATTCCACCTTTTCTTCTCATGGAAGAATCAGATCTATCTGCCTTGTTGAAAGCCATTTCTTTGCCTCCTATCCAAAATCAGTCAGAATTTTGACTGGCGTTCTACGCTATTTCTCAGTTAAACGGCAGTTCTTCATCAATTCCATCCGGAATATTCATGAATCCGTCGCCTGCCGCTACAGGTTTCTCTGCTCCGGCAGATGCATTGTTGCCAGCCCCGGAGAATCCTCCGTTACTGCCTGCTGCATTCTTGCTTTCTGCAAATTCCTGGTCTTCCGCAACGATATCTGTAGTATATACTTTCTGACCTTCCTTATTGGTATAACTACCTGTCTGGATACGGCCTGTGACTATAACTTTTGTGCCTTTTTTCAGATACTTCTCTGCAAATTCTCCAGCTTTACCAAATGCAACAATACCGATAAAATCGGCTGTCTGTGCATCCTGCTGGTCTCTTCTAACAAATCTGCGGTCAACCGCAAGTGTATATCTTGCAATTGCTGCCGGGCTTTCACCCTGTGTATATCTGACATCAGGATCCCTGGTTAAACGTCCCATAAGTATAACTTTATTCATCTATCTTCGTCCTTTACTATTATGCCTCGTCGCGTCTTACGCATAAATATCTGATGACGTTGTCCAGAATACGAACACGGGACTCGAGTTCTGCAGGTACAGTACCTTCAGCGTCAAACTGGATGAAATAATAGAAAGCTTCGTTCATCTTATCAATTTCATAAGCGAGCTTCTTCTTACCCCAATCATCGACATTGGTAATCTGACCACCGAATCTCTCGATCAGAGCCTTACATTTGTCAACGACTTCTGCTCTTGCATCGTCTTCGATCTTTGCGCTGACAACAACGGCTAATTCATACTTGTTCATGCTACTTACCTCCTTTTGGTCTCTGGCCCCTGCCATAACAGGAGCAAGGAATTTATATCACGGAGTTACATATTATCATAAGAGGCCAAAGGATGCAAGCTTTTTTTACATTTATTCTCGATATTTCATTGCACGGCATTACATTACTGAGAACATTCCGTCTCATTGTCACTTCCCGGTCTGATCTCGCGAACATTTTTTTCCACTGCTTTTCTCGGAATCATGATCTGATGTCCGCAGCCGCAGCATTTCAGTCTGAAATCCGCACCTGACCGAAGAACTTCCCATTCATAACTGCCGCAGGGATGCATCTTCTTCATTCTGATCACGTCGCCAACATTAATTTCCATTTTTTACCGCCCTGTTCACAGCTGATCCAGGATCTCACCTATACTGCCCTGTATCAGAAGATCTGCCTGACTGTCTCTTGGTGTCGCTGAACGATTAATCACGATCAGCTTGTTGCCTCTGTAATAATCAATCAGTCCCGCCGCCGGATATACTGCCAGAGAGGTTCCGCCGATGATCAGTACATCGGCTTCACTGATATATCTGACCGCCTCTTCAAGAATTCCCTGATCAAGTCCTTCCTCATACAGTACAACATCCGGTTTGATTCTGCCGCCACAGCTGCATCTCGGAATTCCTTCGCCATGGAGAACAGATTCCATATCATAAAATTTTCCGCACTTCTCACAGTAATTTCTTAACACACTTCCGTGGAGCTCCAGAACTTTCTGACTGCCGGCTGCCTGATGCAGTCCGTCGATGTTCTGCGTGATAATTGCCTTCAGCTTTCCCTCTTTTTCCCATTGTGCCAGCTTCAGATGCGCCTTATTCGGCTTTGCATCCGGATAAAGCATTCTGTCACGGTAAAATCTGAAAAATTCTTCCGGCATCTTTTCGTAAAAAGTATGACTTACAATCTGCTCCGGAGGATATTTATATTTCTGGCTGTATAGGCCATCCTTACTCCTGAAATCCGGTATCCCGCTTTCTGTGGATACTCCTGCGCCACCAAAGAAAACAATATTGTCACTTTCAGCAACTGTTTTTTTCAAAAGTTCTAATTCTTCACGACCCATACACTCTCCGTTTCTATTCCGGATCCAGACATTCATCAAGTGCCCTGATGATCTGTGCCTGATCCATTTCTCTTCCGATAAAAACAAGCTTGTTCAGCCGGTCGCCGCATCTGCTGTCCCAGGAAGCGCGTACATCCGGATCCGCCTTCAGCACTTTCTGTACTTCGGCAGGTTCTCCTGCCGCGATCCAGTCTCCATTGTAACTGATGGATACCTGTTTCCCGACCTGTTCAAAAACATATGATTTCACATTGCTGTCTGAAAGCCACATGATTCCCTTTGTCCGGATAATATTTCCAGGCCATTTTCTGATCAGAAGCTCCAGCTTTTTTCTGTTCACCGGTCGTCTTCTTTCATATACAAATGTACCGATCCCGTATTCCAACGCTTCCGGCTCATGCTCTTCTTCCCCGTTCATAGCCTGGATCCAGCCGGCAGACTGATAAACTCTGTCAAAGTGAAACGCATGCGTGTTCAGTACTTCTCCGATATCCAGCTTTCCATAAGAAGTCTCCAGGATTCTGGCCTCCGGCTGCAGCTTTTTTACCACTGCACGTACCTGCTTCATCTGCTCTGCGGATACCATATCCGCTTTGTTCAGAACAACGGTTGTACAAAACTCAATCTGCTGCACCAAAAGTGTTTCAATGTCATCTTCCGTACGGTCCGTCTTCATCAGCTGTTCGCCGCAATGAAACTCAGATGCAAGGCGCATCGCATCTACTACGGAAACTATTCCGTCCAGTCTGCACAGCTTCGGAATTCTTGCATTCTGCATGGATCCGTCCAGCATTGTGATCGTCTGTGCAATCGGAATCGGTTCGCATATCCCGCTCGCTTCTATTACAATGTAATCGTACCTTCCCGTGCTGATCAGTTCCGCAAGCTGCCTCACAAGATCTGTTTTCAACGTGCAACAGATACAGCCGTTCGACAGCGGTACCAGTCCCGCTTTGTCCTGTATCCCCGCACCACTGGCGATCAGCCCCGCATCAATATTTACTTCTCCGATATCATTTACAATCACTGCAATGTGATATCCCTGCTGGTTATTCAGCACATGATTCAAAAGTGTTGTTTTACCCGCTCCGAGATACCCCGTGATGACCGTGACCGGTACCGGTTCCTTCGGAAATTTCTTCATGCTGACTCCATTCCTGAACTTCAGATTTATGGAAAAAAATCAGAACCCGGCCTTTTTCAGCAATGCAGCAAGTGATGTTGTTGCATCTCCTTCGCTCTTATAATCAATTTTTTCTTCCGTAATCTCTGTCGCAGCTACATCCTCAAGCGCTTTCATACTGAGGCTGAGCTTTCCTTCCTTAATCGCAATAACCTTCACTTTGACCTTTTCGCCAACTTTAAGCACTGAAGCCGGATTTGCAATTCTCTGGTTGCAGATCTGTGAAATATGCACCAGACCGGAAATTCCATTTCCAAGATCAATAAATGCGCCATACGGCTGAAGGCTCTCTACTGTTCCTTCTGTTACCAGACCGACTTCAATATTGGATATCTTCTCAGATCTTGTCTGTTCAGCCTTTTCCTTCAGAATTTCCTTTGCAGACATCACAAGCTTTTCTGCTTCCTGGTCTGCAGTGATCACTCTGACCATGAGTTTTTTGCCGACATACGCCGGAAGATCCTTCTCATCTACATAGGACAGATCCAGCTTTGATGCAGGAATAAATCCGCGAATGCCTTCCAGAAAGGCAACTACTCCGCTTTTTACAGCTTCAGATACTGTTACTTCCAGATCAGTCTTTTTTTCCAGATCATCTTTCAGTTTATCCCATGCAAGAACCTGTGTAGCTTCTTTTCTGGATAAAAGAATATTTCCCTTTCCGTCATCTGTACTGATTACAGTTGCTGTAACTTCATCCCCTACATTAATTTCTCTTCTTGCTGAAAACTTCGGATCATCACTGAGATCCTCCGTGCGGATAATCCCCTGCGTATAGTACTTAAGATCAAGCGCAATATATTCATCGCCAACGCTGATCACTGTTCCCGTCAGAATATCCCCCTCGTTGATTTTCCGGAATGAACGGTCAAGCTCATCCTTAAAATCTTCCATTGATTCCATCTTTTCTTCTGCCATACCTTTTCTGATTCCTCCGCTTTTCGTATTCTCATTATCAATTCAGAAGCTCTGATTTCAGGCTCCGTTTTGGTACATAGTGAACATCCTCTTCATCCCTGTAATATGCGGTACTTCCATCAGCACCGACCTGTGTCAGTACGACTTTCTCTGCCGGTTTTCCAAGTGCAACCACCAGCATCGGCTGGATCTCGGTTCCCAGCTGCAATGCTGCTTTCAGATCACCTGCCTGAAAATTTCCGATCATGCAGCCGCCAAGCCCCTGCTCCACCGCGGCCAACAGTATTGTCTGTGCTGCAATACCGACATCACGCTGAAAACGATTCTGATTTGCATCAATCTGCAGATCCTGGCAGATTACTATAAATGCTGTCGGACATTTCCCCTTATGCGGAAGTTTCACCTGCGGAAGGCCTGCAGCCCAATGCGTCAGTGCCTGTATTTTTTCGACCGATTCCTTTTCCCACGCAATATAATACCTCAACGGCTGTGCATTCACACTTGATGCACAGAATCTGGCGCAGTCAACAAATTCTTCCAGTTTATCCCTTGTAAGCTGACAGCTTTCGTCATATCCCCGATAGCTTCGGTTTTTCAGAACAAGATCCTTGATCATACGCTCTCACCTTCCCATTATCTTTCCAGTCTGTGAATTCTGTCCATAATCTCTTCATCCTGTGTCAGATCATATACCATTTTATAACAATCCACCGCCTGACCAGGCAGCTCTTTCTCTTCCGCTTCTTCTCCTGCTCTGACCAGAAGCGCCAGTGAAACCTGATTTGCCCGTATCGGAATTTTTTCTTTCGTCAGCATCTGCTGAATTTCTTCCGTACTCTGCTGCGCCATCTGTCTGTTCATTGCCTTATTCAGGAACTCAATTTCGCTCTCTGCCTGCTCACTTTTATAAAAGAAGGTACTGTATCGGTACAATGCTGCCGCCAGTTCAGGTTTATAGCTTTCCAGACAGTAATAACCAAGGTTTCGATAATATCCGGCAAGCTCAGCTCTGGTACAGCAATAGTCATAACTTTCCAGGGTATACTGATAAAATCCCTGCAGATCTCCCAACTGCCTGCAACATCTGGTAATGCAATGATAAAGCTCAGCGCTCACAGGATTTTCAAAATGCGCCTTCAGATAATTCTGGAGTGCTTTATCTGTATGGCCTTCCTGCTCATCCTTCTCTGCAAGTTTCATATATTCAGCTGCATGGTCTGAACTGCTGATCTCATAGTCTCCATGGTTTACATAATATTCATATAAAAATATTTCGCTCATATGATAAATACTTACTTTTACGCTTTTTTTATCCATATTTACTATTATACCTTTCCTTAAAGTCTTCGCAATACAACATATAATAAAAAATCCTGAATGCATTAACATTCAGGATTGAGAGGTGACAGGCGGATTTGAACCGCCGGTGGAGGTGTTGCAGACCTGTGCCTTACCGCTTGGCTATGTCACCATACATATAAAATAAAAATCGATAAATTTCATAAACCATAATCCAAATGAAATCTATCGACAAAAATGACTCCGACGAGGTTCGAACTCGTGTTACCGCCGTGAAAGGGCGATGTCTTAACCGCTTGACCACGGAGCCAGGTATCGTACCGTTCATACATGACCAGTAACAATCATAGGATTATTCCAAGCTCCCCAAGTAGGGCTCGAACCTACAACATCACGGTTAACAGCCGTGCGCTCTACCATTGAGCTATTGAGGAATGTTCCTTTGCAGGCCTGCCTTCGTGCCTTCAAAACCGAATACTGACTTTTACGATTCTATATCTTCACTCTATCCATTTTTGGTCAAGCCCTCGACCTATTAGTACACATCAGCTGAGTACCTTACGATACTTACACACTGTGCCTATCAACCTCGTACTCTCCAAGGGGTCTTACCTATTGCTAGGGGATATCTCATCTTGAGGGGGGCTTCACGCTTAGATGCCTTCAGCGTTTATCCCTGCCAGACGTGGCTACCCTGCCTTATGCATTTGACAATGCAGCAGATACACCAGCGGTCTGTCCATCCCGGTCCTCTCGTACTAAGGACAGCTCCTCTCAGATATCCTACGCCCGCGCCGGATAGGGACCGAACTGTCTCACGACGTTCTGAACCCAGCTCGCGTACCGCTTTAATGGGCGAACAGCCCAACCCTTGGGACCTGCTACAGCCCCAGGATGCGATGAGCCGACATCGAGGTGCCAAACCACTCCGTCGATGT
>CAYMBY010000033.1:0-27478 GCA_964388815.1 uncultured Butyrivibrio sp.
ACTGTAAAGGAGCCTTCTGCATCTTCTCCGGGTTTAATGGTCAATTCAATCCGTTCCGCTGAAAATACAAGTGTTCCCCTGTCATATTCAAATTGTCCGTTCAGTATTTTATCAACGATCTTTTTCAACCTGATATCCCCACCCGTTCATTGATTTCCCAATCCGCATAGCTATGTTCTATTCTACCCCAAAGCAGACAAGTGGTCAAAAGGTATCACTTTTTAATTAATCCTCTCAAACCCGCAAAAAGACCGGGTTCGGACATCTCTGTCCTCTCCCGGTCTCATAATTTCGAAAATATTAATGTTCTTATCTGGTCAGAAGCATCATGATATCATTGCTTCTGCTTACAAATCTGGACATTGCAGCAGCATCAAGCGGTGCATTCTGCAGTCTGGCAAGATCATAGAGCTGTTCGCAGATCATGTCGACGTTCTCGCCCTCTTCATGTTCCATCACATATTTTACCAGCGGATGGTTTGCATTGAGGATCAGGGTCTGTCCCTCGTTTCCGAAGTCTCCCATCGCGCCCATTCCGTTCATGGAATACATCTTCATCATGTCTGCCATACGGCGGCTGTCTTCAGAAACCGTCAGCATGGAGGATACTTTCTTATCCTTGAGCTTCTGAAGCTTAACATTCATCTTGTCATTCTTCAGGGCTTTTTTGATCTTTTCCCCAAGCTTCTTCTCAGATTCTGCAAGTTCCTCTTCTGCTTTCTTTGAAGTTTTGCTCTTGAATGTATCGGTCAGATCCGCATCAATTCTCTGGAAACGGATTCCCTCATTCTTGGATTCCAGCTGCTGGATAAACGGCGTATCAATATTGCTGTTTAAGATAAATGCATCCATCTTCTGCGCCTTGAACATGTTAATATACTGGCTCTGCTGCTGTTCATCCGTTACATAATAGATAATCCGGGGTTCCTTTTCTTTCTTGTCTTCTGCCTTATCTGCTGCATCATCCTTCTTTTCGCTCTCTGCAGTCCTGTCTGCATCAGCAACCGGATTGCCGTCAGCGTCCACAACCTCGGCTTCCACCTTCTGTCCGTTTTCATCCGTTGCTTCCTGTTTTGCAGCTTCTTCGGCCTCCTTATTGATCTGAAGTGCATCAGGCAGTGTCAGATACTTGCCGTCCAGGTTCTTGAACAGAATGTAATCATTCATCTTTTCGCAGAACTTGTCGTCCTTGAGGCAACCGTATTTGATGAAAGGACTGATATCATCCCAGTATTTATCGTAGTTATCCTTATCTGTCTTGCAGAGTCCTGCCAGCTTTTCTGCAACCTTCTTGCTGATATAATCAGAAATCTTCTTTACGAAGCCATCATTCTGCAGCGCGCTTCTTGATACATTCAACGGCAGATCCGGGCAGTCAATGACACCCTTAAGGAGCATCAGATATTCCGGAATGACTTCCTTGATGTTATCTGCAATGAAGACCTGATTGTTATACAGTTTGATCATGCCTTCAATGGACTCGAATTCCATATTGATCTTCGGGAAATAGAGAATTCCCTTTAAGTTAAACGGATAGTCCATGTTCAGGTGGATCCAGAACAGAGGCTCCTTGTAGTCATGGAATACCTTGCGGTAGAACTCCAGATATTCTTCCTTTGTGCAGTCTTTGGGATTTTTGGCCCACAGCGGATGTGTATCATTCAGAAGCTCCGGTCTCTTGCGGATCTTGTATTTCAGCTCTTCTTCCGGCTTGTCTTCCTTACTGCCGTCAGCATCACCTGCATTTTCACCGTCTTTCTTTTCCTCTTCCTTCTTGGGCTCCGGCTTTACTTCCTCGATCACGACATCATCATCGCGCTTCTCGGAAGCCTTGATGGTCTCCGTATCCGTCTCGTTTGCTCTGGACATGTAGATCTCATAAGGCATGAAGGAACAGTACTTGGTAATGACTTCTCTCGCCTTGTATTCATTGCAGAATTCCAGGCAGTCTTCCGACAGGTGCAGAATAATTGTGGTGCCGACTGTGGTTTTGCTGCCTTCTTCAATATCATATTCAGAACTGCCATCGCAGGCCCAGTGAACAGGCTTTGCATCTTTCTGCCAGGACAGCGTCTCGATTTCCACCTGATCAGATACCATGAATGTGGAATAAAAGCCAAGTCCGAAATGTCCGATGATCTGGTCTCCGCTTGCCTTGTCCTTATATTTCTCCATGAAATCCGTTGCGCCGGAAAAAGCGACCTGATTGATATACTGTTCTACTTCTTCTGCCGTCATTCCGATACCGTTATCACTGATGGTAATGGTCTTGGCCTTGTCATCAAGAACCACATCCACCCTTGGCTTAAAGCCTTCCGGAAGTGCATAATCTCCCATGGCATCCATTTTGCGGATCTTCGTGATGGCATCACAGGCATTGGAAATCACCTCTCTGTAAAAAATGTCATGATCCGAATAAAGCCATTTTTTGATGATCGGGAACATGTTCTCACTGTTAATCGAAAGATTACCTCTTTTTGCTGCCATTTTAATCACTCCTTATATCCATATAATTTATTGGGCGCAATTGCACCTGCATTTAATGCTGGTATCATTTTACCTGCATTTAAAATCTGTACATCATCATGAAAAAGTTTAGTTCCGGTAAATTAAAAAGTCAATAAAAAATTAGCACTCATTTTGTATGAGTGCTAACAATTCATTCAAAATCCGCTTCAGCTGCGTATTTCCGTATTTCTAAAACTTTTGTAAAGTACCTGAATTCTTTTTTCCACACAGTCCTTTGTAATGCTGCTGTCCATGGCATTGTCATATCCGTGAATGGTGCCCTTCGTCTCTGTCAGCAGAACCTGTGCCCCTGCTGTGCGGAGTTTCTCAGCATATGCCACGCCCTCATCATGCAGACAGTCGATCTCCGCAACCTCGATGTATGTCTGCGGGATCACGGAAGGGAGCATATTCTGCATGGGTGATGCAATGCGCCGATCATGCCCGGACGTTCCCTGAAGATACATTTCCCACATTTTTGCATCATTGACGCTGTTCCAGAGCGGTGTATCCGGATAGCGTTTCATGGACGGCGTATTCATATCCGCATCCGTTACCGGGTAAAAAAGCATCTGAAGACACGGCCGCTGCAGATGCTCCTGTTCATACAGATTGCATAAGCAGGCTGCCAGTGCACCTCCGGCACTGTCTCCTGCAACTGCCACCGCCTCCGTATCAATTCCCAGCTCCCCCGCATTTTCATTGATCCATCGGTAAACCGCTGTCGCATCCCGCAGCGCCGCCGGAAACGGATGTTCCGGCAGGAGGCGGTAATCCGGCATGACAACTCTGCATGCAAGACGTTCAGCATAGATACAGGCAAGCTGTCTGTGATAGGGCGCTGCCTTGTAGCCGAATCCTCCGCCATGCAGATACAGGATACCGGGCAGTTCCCCTTCTTTCTCCTGCGGCTCATAGACTTCCGTTCTGATCTGTACCCCCGGTTCTGTCTGTACTGTATGCTCACTGCACCTGATTCCCGGCTGAACCGGTGTCATTTTCATCATCATTTCCTGCACCGGCTTTGCAATTCTCAGCATACGGGCATCAAATGACAGATTCCTTGCAATCTTTCTGAATTGTGGATCAATCGGGTATTTCTCCGTGCTTTTTATGATCGTTCTCCTTTTACTTTACCTGTTTCTGCGTAAAACTGACAACTGTGCATTTCGTATATGCATCCTGCGCGGAATCATAGACATCTGCGGAAACACTCTGTGCACTGCTGCCATCGCCGCTGAAATAAGCTGCATTTCCCTGTTCATCATAGGAAACATATATATTCTGTGTCATTGCCAGTTTCCCGGACGCATCTGCTGTATATTTCTGCACCCCACCGTCAAGAACCGAATAAATCCCGTCTCTGCTGCAGGCAATCGGATATGCCGTTCCCATGCTTTCCACCGATCCGATTTTCTGCACTTTTTTATCAACGGGATAATAGACATCGCAGTATATGGCAGCTTCATCGCCGCTGCCATCGTCATAGACTTCATCCGTTGTCAGCAGCACCGGATATTCCAGTCCGATGTCCACGGTTGCCGTATATTCATCTTCCGGCAGTGCCGCAATGGTATCCTCATACACCTTTGCCGGATTTTTTTTCCCGCAGGCGCTCAGCAGCAAGATTGCAAGTACCGCGATTCCTGCCAGCGTATTTATTTTTTTCACCTGTTCTCACCTCATATGATAAACATTTTTTCCCATGGATCATTGTAACATTGATCCGCCCGGAGAGCCACCCTTTATGGTCCCTGCATCAAAAATCCCGGGGCGCTTTTTCATCAGACTGCTGCGCTCCGGGATCCCTCATTTCTTTATTGATTCAGTCAGAAAATCATTCGTTCGGTACCTCATCCTTTGGGCCGATTCCCTTTGTAGCCGGGAAATATACCCTGACAAGATAGATTACCGTAAAGACAATCGCACCGATAATACCGATCACATAGGATGCCGTTGTTCCGCCGGCGCTCTTTCCCATATTGAAGCATTCAGGTGCATAACACAGATAGGTAATGCTGACCGCCGACATGAACGCTGCCGGAACTGCCGCCATGAATCCTGCATTCGGCTTTACATTTCTTGCCAGGTAGGTAGCACCTGCCCAGAGTGCAATCATGGCAAGTGTCTGGTTGGACCATGAGAAATATCTCCAGACCACATTGTAATCCATGAAGGAGATCAGATAGCCGACGCCCAGCAGCGGAATTGCCAGCGGAAGACGTTTTTTAACACTGGTCTGATCAATCTTGAACCAGTCTGCAATGGTCAGTCTTGCACTCCGGAATGCAGTATCACCTGATGTAATCGGGCATGCCACAACGCCGAGCAGTGCCAGAATACCTCCGAATTTTCCAAGAAGTCCTGTGGAAATTTCATAAACAGATGCGGAATTGCCGCCCTTTGCCGCCAGAAGTCCTGCAGTGCCATTGTAGAAAGCAATTCCTGCCGATGCCCAGATCAGTGCGATGATACCTTCTGCCACCATGGCACCGTAGAAAATCTTACGTCCCTGTCTTTCACTCGTCAGACATCTTGCAATCAGCGGAGACTGTGTTGCATGGAATCCGGAAATTGCACCGCATGCAACTGTGATGAACATCAGTGGCCAGATCGGCTTTGCCTTATCCGGATACATATTGTAGAAACCATCCCAGAGTTCGATCATCGGGCGGGTTCCGCTATTGGCGATCGTACCGCCTGCAATGCCAAGTGCCATAATGATCAGGCAGATGCCGAATACCGGATATATCTTGCCGATCAGCTTATCAATCGGCAGAAGTGTTGCCAGGAAATAATAAATCAGAACAATTACTGTAAAAACAGCTGTGCCCTTTGCATTGTCCGGTGTGAACATCTTGGCCAGAAGCCCCGCAGGCCCTACCATGAATACAACACCGACCATGACCAGAAGAATTACCGAAAAGACTCTCATGACATTCTTCATCACCGGTCCCAGATACTTGCCTGTCAGTTCGGAAACGCTTGCCCCGTCGTTTCTCATTGACAGCATTCCGGTCAGGAAATCATGTACGCCTCCTGCAAAAATGGTACCGAATACAATCCACAGATAAACGCTGGGTCCCCAGATTGCTCCCGAAAGTGCTCCGAAAATCGGTCCGAGTCCCGCAATGTTCAGGAGCTGGATCAGGAACGCTCTCCACGGCTTGATCTCGACATAATCCACGCCATCGGGATGTGCTACACAGGGTGTCTTTCTGTCGTCCGGATGAAATACCGATTCGACAAACTTACCGTAGGTCAGATAGCCAATGATCAGTAATGCCAGTGCCAGAAAAAAAGAAATCATGCCCCATTTCCTCCTTTTGAATGATTCTGTTTCCCTGATTGAAAACAGTTCACTCTGCTGATTTAAGCCTAGCACTTCTGTGCTATAAAACAAGGCACAGATTTTATAATTTTTTAACTTTTGATTGTGCACATTGCACATATAGTCTCTTTTTACACCATATTTACCTATGCACTTTGTCGGCAAAATCTGTTTTTATTTTATTTATACAGCTATATATTGATTTCTGGCTTTTTCTCAAAAAAGTTGTATATTGTGTATACAACTTTATGGTTTATTAATAATTATCTAACATTTTTGACACATTTAGAGACTATGGTTAAATCGTTGCAGGAAGAATCATACAATCAGTCCTGCGTGTGGAGGGTATACAATGTCAGACGAAAAAGAAGAAAGTAAAATCGAAAAGCTTGCAGAAAAGAAAAAGACAAAGGCAATCATGAAAATCATGGAAAAAGCCGACAGTACTGTAGTGATTGATGCGCTTAAGGCACTGTCCGGAATCGGTGATGAAGATTCCATCAACTGCATCACATCCTATCTCGACAGTTCAGACAGTTCAATCAAGGTTGCCGCAGCAAATGCTGCCATGTCCATTAACTCAGAATATTTAAAGACACAGGTCCGTCGTGTCTGCAACAGTGAAAAGGATGCAGATGTTCATCAGCAGCTTCTCGCAGCACTGAACGCATAATGCACTCTGTTTTTTCTGTTTTCTGAAATCATTTTGTATGCTACAATGGACCCCGCTGTATCAAATACACTGCAGAGGAGTTCATTGTGAAATACAGAAATCTGATTATTGATTTTTCATTTATGCTGATCATCATTCTGATGGTCGGTTTTTCCGAATATTTTGCCGAAAAAGAGATTCTTTTCCCGGAAATTGCTGCTCTTTCCACAGGTTACCTTCTGTCTCCGAAACGTACCTGGAAGGTCAGTGGTCTCCGTATGCTGTTCCTGATCAGCCTGTGTGCACTCCTTGGTATCTGCATTGTCCGTTTCCTTCCCTGCAGTCTCTGGCTCCAGATCACAATTGCATTTGCCGTCGGGCAGATGATCTATCTTTTCTCCGGTACAACGCTGGCGCCCATGATCTCTGCCATCGTGCTGCCGGTTCTTCTGCAGTCAGAAAGTCTGATCTATCCGGTTTCCGCCATGCTTCTGACCGGCATGATTCTCCTGATACGCCGTCTGCTCGAGTATCTGCAGCTGCGTCCGTGCGAATCCTTCCATGCGCTGCCGCTCCCCTGTGAAAGAGATCTGGCTGCCGGACTGCTTCGTACAGGGTTCGTCGGGCTTCTGTGCATGGTCCTGCTGCCCCGCGGCTGGAACTATCTGATTGCTCCGCCTCTTCTGGTCGCCTTTACCGAAATGTCAGTATCCGGCAGCCGTATCAGGAAAATTCCCGTCAGAGCCATTCTCCTCTTTACCTTCTGCGCGCTGGATGGTGCGGTATGTCGTGGTATACTGCTGCAGTTCCTGCCTGTCCTTCCGCTTACCTTCGCCGCTGCCGTTTCTGCCATGATCCTGCTTCTGGTCATTCACCGCAGCCGGATGTACCTTCCGCCTGCAGGTGCTATTGTTCTCCTGGCCATGCTGATTCCTTCAGATACACTGCCGGTCTTTCCCGTCGAAATTGCAGCCGGAAGTACTGTACTGACGCTGATTTCACTCCTGTTTTTCGGCGAAAATCTGGATGCTGCATGGCTCCGTTTCGTCACCCTCATCCATCACCGTTTCTCCCGCGCAGAAGAAGACTGAATCTGACACCGAAAGTGACATCTGTCATGTGAACTTCTGACATACTTCACTGCCGCCGGCAGCATGATCAGAATATACTTATCCCAGATCAATATACTAACGCCATCCATATGTCACGAAAGGAATCAAATGAACGAATCTGTTGTAAAAGTAGAAAATCTGGTCAAACGTTATAAAGAACTTATCGCACTCGATCACCTGAACCTGGAAGTCCGGGAAGGTGAGATTTTCGGTCTGCTCGGCCCGAACGGTTCCGGTAAGACAACTGCCATCAACTGTATCCTGTCCCTCCTGCATTATGATAAGGGCTCCATTGAAATTTTCGGCAGCCCCATGACACCGGACAGTTATGACATCAAACGCCAGATCGGTGTAGTCATGCAGAATGTTGCCGTCTGTGATGAACTGACCGTTTATGAGAATATTGACAGTTTCTGCGGTCTGTATGTGCCCGAACGAACGCAGAGAAAACCGCTTGTAGAAGAAGCAATGGAGTTCACAGGACTTACGGAATTTCGAAATTTCCGTCCGAAAAAGCTTTCCGGCGGTCTTCTGCGCCGCCTGAACATTGCCTGCGGAATCGCCCACAAGCCGCGCCTTATCATCATGGATGAACCAACCGTTGCCGTTGACCCGCAGAGCCGTAACCACATTCTGACGGGAATCGAAAAGCTGCAGAGCGATGGTGCCACAATCATCTATACCTCGCACTATATGGAAGAGGTCGAACAGATCTGCACCCGGATCGCCATCATCGACGGCGGTAAAAATGTTGCACTCGGTACCGGCGATGAGCTGAAAAAAATGATCCGTAAAAGCGAAACCATCCGGATCGATATGCCTCAGCCATCACCGGATGACCTGGCTGCCATCCGCAGCCTTCCTCATATTTATGAATGCAGCTGGCAGAATCATGAACTGACGGCACTGTGCAGCGGCGGATCTCACAATCTGATCCGTGTACTGAGTTATCTGCAGGAAAAAGAACTGCCATTCGGTCATGTTGCAACACAGCTGCCGACACTCAATGACGTTTTCCTCGAAATCACAGGGAAGGAGCTGCGGGATCAATGAAAAAATCTGTTCTTAATTTTATCCACAGCTTCCGGTACTATTTTCTCTGCTGTATGCGTAACAGTCAGCAGCTCTTCTGGTGTCTGGCATTTCCGGTTCTGCTCTCTGCACTCTTTTTTTTCGCCTTCAGTAACCTGTCGAAGAGTGAGGCTTTCCGCGCCATCCCGGTTGCCGTTGTCATTGACGATAATGTCCAGGAGCTCCATGCAGATACGGCAGATGCCTTCCGCAAAGTCACAGACTCCCTCAGCACCGGTTCAGACACGGCTCTTCTGTCTGTCTCCTATGAAAATGCCTCTGCCGCAAAGGATCTTCTGCAGCAGAATGACATCGCCGGTATCCTGACACTGCAGGAAGACGGATCCGTCCTTCTGTCCATTTCAGGAAAAGGTGACACGCTGCAGCAGAGCATTCTGAAGACCTTTACCGATGAGTACAATCTGCAGGAAGCGGCCATATTGCAGACGGCAGTGACTGCCCCCGCAAAACTCCCTGCAGTTCTGAATACAGCAGCACTGAAAACAGATTATATCCGTACCGTCAATCACACAGGCAACATGGATGAATCCCTGACCTACTTCTATAATCTGATCGCAATGTTCTGTCTGTATGCCAGCATGAGCGGATTTGCAGCCGTCATCAACTGTCAGGCCAACTTAAGTGATGTCGGTATGCGCAACGCCCTGACACCTGTTCCGCGCAGTATCGTTCTGAGCGGCTCACTGACCGCAAGCTTCTGCATTCAGTATGCCTGCATCCTGGTCACCCTTGCCTTCAATATTCTGGTTCTGCGGGTTGATTTCGGTTCGCAGCTTCCGCTGATTCTCATCTCCTGCGCTGCAGGATGTCTGGCAGGCGTATGCCTGGGCTTTGCTGTCGGCAGTATCGGTCGAATGAGCGAGCAGGTCAAAAGTGCTGTTCTGATGGTCACCATCATGTCCTGCAGCGGACTTTCCGGACTATATGCAGGCAATGCCAGAATCTATATTGAACATGCCATACCTGTTCTGAACCGGATTAACCCGGCTGCGCTGATCTCTGACTGTTTTTATTCCATGGTCGTCTGCAGCAGCACAGACCGCCTGATGGCAGACCTTCGCAACCTGCTCATTGTCTCTGCTGTTTTATTTATCGCCGGAATCATTCTCGAAAGGGGAAAACAATATGAAAGCCTCTGATAAAAGTAATGACAGAAATGTCATTTTTATGATGTTTTTTAAGATCGCCAGAAAACACGCGGGTGCCATCGGGATCTATGTCTTCGTATTTCTGATGCTGACTTTCTGGATCAGCGGCGTACAGCAGAAATCAGAAACTGCCATGTTCTCCGCCGATCAGCTGAACGTGTGCATTGAAGATCAGGACCTGACCCCGGCTTCTTCTGCCCTCTCTGACTATCTGGCCTCAAGACACCATATCGTTACGCTTGCAGATGATCCCCAGGTAACAGAAGACAACCTTTACTACCGCTATGTGGACTATGTGCTGACCATTCCGGAAGGATTCTCACAGAAGCTCCAGAGCGGCAGCACCGAAGACCTGGTCAGTGTGCAGACCATTCCCGGCAGTACAAGCAGCCGTTTCATTGATGAACAGATCAGCCAGTATATCAAAACGCTGCAGATGTATCTTGCGGGCGGTCAGACTCCCGCACAGGCAATACGAAGTACGGAAGATTCTCTTGCCGCTCTTCCCTCTCCTGATGTGATGACATTCTCATCCGATACAGCTGACATCGATGTAAGTTTCTATTATTATATGCGCTACCTGCCCTACGTTCTCCTGAATACCATTATTCTGGGCGTCGGTATTGTTCTGACCATCTTCCGGAAAAAAGATTTCAGTGACCGTATCCGCTGCTCTGCAATCAGCGGCAGATCCTTTGAACGGCAGATGATTCTGGCCAGTATCGTCTTTTCCGTAGCTGTCTGGGCGCTTTTCCTGACTGTCGGTTTCTGTATCTATCACTCCTCCATGCTCGGTTTAAAGCCTGCAATCGGTATCCTGAATACCTTCCTGTTTACCATTGTATCGCTTTCGATCGCCTATCTGTCAGGCAGTCTGTCAACCGGTACCAAAACAGGCACAAGTACGATCAACATGTTCTCCAATGTGGTCAGCCTCGGAATGGCATTTCTGTGCGGTATCTTTGTGAATCAGTCACTTCTGGGTCCGCAGGTGCTGGCAGTCGCACATTTTCTTCCGGCTTACTGGTATATCCGTCTGAATGACAGTCTGATGAATTTATCCACAGGTGGCATCGATTCCCATGAAGTAATCCTCTGTTTCGGAATCGAGATACTCTTTATCATCGCCAATCTCTCCATTGCAGGCGCTGTGGATCAGAAGGTGAGACAGAAACTGTAACATACGGCCGCATATGTTACCGGCGGGTCCTGCGAAGGTAAAATACTGCCAGCTGCGTCCGGTCACGGAGTTCCAGCTTATCAAGAATACTGCTGATATAATTGCGGACGGTTCCTTCGCTTAAGAAGAGCCTGTCCGCAATTTCCTTATTGCTGAGGCCGTCTGCCACCAGTGCCATGATCTCCTGCTCTTTATCACTGATGTCAAAGGCCGTAAAATCAGCCTTTTCCTGCTCCTGCAGCAGCTGCGGAAGTTTACCCGCAATTCCGCTTCCAAAGACGCATTGCCCCTCATACACGGAAAGAAGTGCCGGAACAAGACCTTCGAAGTCCTGCTTGAGAATATATCCCTTTGCTCCCATATTCAGTGCCCGGATGATATATTCATTATCGGAGAATGTTGTCAGAAACAGAATCTTCGCCTGCGGGTCTTTTTTAAGAACCTGTTCTGCTGCAGTAAGTCCGCTCTCTTCTCCCATCTGAATGTCCAGCAGAAGAACATCCGGATGATACTGCTCATAAAGCATAACCGCTTCTCCGGCATCTGTTGCGGTTGCAGCAACTTCAATCTCTCCCTTTGCTTCCAGTATGGTCTTAAGTGATACACTGACCAGTGCATCATCATCTGCAATTACTACCTTCATTCCTGCTTCTCCTGTCCCGTTTTCTTTTTCGGAATCGATATGAAAATACGAAATCCGTTTTTCCTGTCAATCCGGATATGCCCATGCAGTGATTCCACACGGTCTTTCATATTCTGAAGTCCCATTCCTCCGGAATCTGCCGGCTGCGGAGTATCTTTCTGTGAACCGTTGTCTTCAATCACCAGCTGATAAAGCGCCGGGTGCTCGCGCATCATGACATGTACCTGTGACGCGTCAGAATGCCTGATAATATTGGAAACAGCTTCCTTTACCGTAGCAATGAAACAGTACCTGACTTCCTTCGGAATATCTTCCGACAGTTCATCCTCAAAGGTTACATGACACCGCCCCTGCAGCTGCTGCAATGCATCCTGTACGCTGAGCCTTATATCCACCGATTCATCATGCAGATCATGAACACTTTCCCGGATACTGTTCATCGCCTGATTCAGCGTTACCGACACCTCTGTCAGCTGCGCATGAAGCGGCTGCTCCTGATGCACGGTCTGCAACGCGCCCATCTGCAGAATTGACCTTGTCAGCATATGTCCCACATGATCGTGAATTTCCCTTGCAATACGGTTTCTTTCCTGCAGTGTTGCCATACGGACTTCATTTTCTCTGCTTTCCATCAGCATCCGGTTCTTATCCTGCAATGCAAGATTCAGTTCCGTATCGCTGTCTCTGATCTGCATCAGCTTCTGCGAAAGCGTCCTGCCCCGCTGTTCCATATATGCCATTCTGACTGCCACTGCCGCCAGCAGCAGACACAGTGCCAGCCGGATGCCATCCCCCTGCAGCTGCCCTGCTGCAGGCCACAGGGCAATTACCATCAGAAGCCACTGCGCTGCAGGACGTCTTTCGTATTCCATCTGCAGCTGTGCCAGTTCATATCCCATGAGCGGCAGGAACAGACTCAGAACCGGAATCAGATACATACATAAGACAAAAAGGATAAGCAGTGCCGTTTTGACACGCTTATCCTCTGTTCTCATACATATTGCAGAAAAAATGAGCCCGATCAGGACCGAAGCCACCGACATGGTAATGCTGCTCTGTGTCATTGCCAGCGCAAGGCATCCTGCAAGTATCAGCATCCGGTTTATCAGTTCTCCCATGCGCTCTGCCCTTTCTGAATCATTTGATCATTGTATTCTGCGGAAAATATTTATTATATACTTCAAAAAAACTGCTGGTCGTAATCTGATCATCATGCGGCAGCGTCACCTTTTTCCAGAGTTCCGTGTTCAGCTCTCTGGTCAGATTATCAGCGAAATCATCATATTGCTGTCCGAAGGCTTCTTTCTTACGTTCTTCCACAATTTTGACCTTGTTGGCTTCTGTCTCCTGACGGTTGAATGTAGTCACACACTTGATGATCTCATACCCGTCTCCTGTTTCAATAATATCGCTGACCTGATCCGTTGCCAGATTGAATGCCGCGTTTTCCAGTGCACTGTCAACATCACCCTTGCCAAAAGAAATTGTGACCGCATCCGCTTCGTTATATTTCTCCGCAAGCGTTTCAAATGCGGTACCTGAACTGATCTGCTTCTGGATCTCCTGCATCTTCTTATATATGACCTGCTTCGAACTGTCAGATACCGATACCTTCTGCCCGCTTGCATCCAGTGTATATGTTTTCAGCATGATCTGCTGAACGGTTATGGTTCTGGCTTCATCATCACTGACCTCCGGATTGATATCACGGATCGTGTACTGATAAAGTTTATCTGCCAGCGCGTACTCCTCATACAGCTGTAAAACCGTTTCCTGTGTCACCCCGTCCATTGCCTGAATTTCATTCTGATTCAGTGACTGATAATATTCCTTTGCTGCTGTCTGTGCCTGCGTCTGTTCACTGTTACTCAGAACAATACCGTTCTGCGCAGCCAGCAGGTTCATGGTCTTGATCTGTGCAATCTTCGCCAGACAGGACTCCTTTACACTTTCTTCAAGTCCCTGATCTCCGACCTTTGCCTTCCAGATCCCGCTGCCAAGTGTCTTCTCATATTCATCCTGCGTATTGATCAGGTATACCATCAGTTCTGACAGGCTGCAGGACGAATCCTCAATCCGGAAAACCTCATTACGCCCGAAGCCTGTCGTCAGAACCACCTTCAGCGGATTCTGCTGCGTCGGCATGGCCACACAGCCTTCCAGCGCCATCGCGCAGCAGACAGCTGCCACCATGATTTTCCAGTTTCCGTGATGAACCCGGTGAATTCTTCTGACGTTCCTCTCTCGCATTTTATTTTCAAACTTCATGTCTGCTCCAAACGGCCTGTATCAATCCTTATCCATTTTGCGGAGAATACTGCGTGCAACGCTGATACCGTTTGCACTTGCCTGCTGAAGTCCCCGCGTTACCCCTGCGCCATCACCGATTGCACGGAGTCCCTGTACACTTGTTGCAAAATCTTTGTCCACAATGACTCTGTTGGAATAGAACTTCACTTCCACACCATACAGAAGTGTCTCTTCTGAAGCGATTCCCGGTGTTACCTTATCAAGTGCCTGCAGCATTTCATCCAGATCTACCATGATTCTGTGCGGAAATACAAGAGAAAGATCTCCCGGAACAGCATCCTTAAGGGTCGGAATCAGATTGTTTCTGCAAAGACGCTCTTCTGTCGTACGTCTGCCTCTCTTGAAATCACCATAGGTCTGTACCAGAATTCTGCCGCCGCAGAGCATGTTGGAAAGCTCTGCAATCTTTTTACCGTATTCAATCGGTGTCTTGAACGGCTTGGTAAAGTTCTTGGATACAAGCAATGCAAAATTGGTATTGCTGGTCTTGTAATCCTGTGCCTTATAGGCATGGCCGTTGACAACGGCAAGACCGTTTTCATAATATTCTGTTGCCACTTCTCCCGACGGATTGGTACAGAAGGTACGTACCTTATCATCAAACGTCGGCGTATGATATACGAGTTTTGCCTCGTACAGATTTTCATTCAGAAACTGCATGACTTCATCACGGACTTCCACACGGACACCGATATCCACGGTTCCGGGCGTCGTCTCAATTCCGATTTCCTCACACTTGTCCTTGAACCAGTCAGCGCCTTCACGTCCTACCGCCGATACGATTTCATCCGCATAGAACGTGTCCCCTTTATCCGTACGGATTCCCTTTGCAACGCCGTCTTCTACAATGATGTCTTCCACCATGGTATTGAACTGCAGATCCACACCGGTTTCTTCAAGATGGTGCTGGAGTTTGGCATAGATCTTATAGCCTTCCTCTGTTCCCAGATGACGGATCGGGCACTCAATCAGCTTTAAATTGGCATTGATTGCCTTCCTGCGGATTTCGCGGATCTCCGCTTCCTTGTCCACACCGTATACATTGGTATCTGCACCGAATTTCAGATAGATCTGGTCTGATTCGTGAATCAGCTTCGTTGCTTCATCATAGCCCAGAATTGCAGGCAGATTTCCGCCTACATCGGGTGACAGTGACAGCTTTCCATCAGAAAATGCGCCTGCTCCTGCAAAACCTGTTGTAATGGAACACGGCTTACAGCCTACGCATCTGCCTGTTACTCTCTTGGGACACTGTCTTTTTTCGATGGAACGGCCTTTTTCTACAATAAGAATGCTCAGCTCCGGCTTCTTCTCTTTCAGCTCATATGCGCAGAAGATGCCCCCGGGACCAGCTCCGATAATTACCACATCATACTTCTTTTCCATAAATCTATTGCCTTTCTCCTGATAAATCTGAAATGGATACCCATTCAGTAAAAAAAAATGAAACATGGCCTTTACGCGAATGAAGATCTGCTTTTTCACGTAATGAGCCATGTTCCATTGTAACATATCCCGGATCATTTCAACAGTCCTTTTCTGTCCTGTGCTTTCATTCTACAGACTTCAGCGACTCCGCCATATGAATTCCTGCAATTCTGTGACGCATGAACAGCTGCATCAGCCATGAGAACAGCATTGTCAGCACAAAGGAACCTGCATATCCGATGATGCCTACCTTCGGTGTCAGGACAAGTGTCGCCAGACTGATCCTGTCTACAATAAAGATCAGCAGACACTTGCCCAGAAGCAGACCGACCGCGCCGCTGAGCACCGACAGCATGGTATTTTCGCGAAATACATAGGCACAGGCTTCATTCTCATAAAAGCCCAGCACCTTGACCGTTGCAATCTCCCGCATCCGCTCACTGATGTTGATATTTGTAAGGTTGTAAATTACGATAAATGCAAGGGCTCCGGCACAGAGTATCACTACAAAAATGATATAATCAAGGCCCTTCATGGAAGAGGTGAACCGGTCTGCATTATCCTGTGAAAGTATCACATTTGCAACTTCTGAAACACCCAGAAGCTTCTTTCCCTGCTGATGTACCTGCGTGTCATCCGGAAACAGCACAAATGCCGCATTGTCCGCTGCTCCGCCCTCAAAGCACTGCTTCATCGATTCTGCTGAAATATATGCGCCGTTACCGAGGCGGTTCTCATAAATTCCGGAAACAGTCAGTTCGCAGTCACCATCCGTCCCGCTGATTCTGACATGATCTCCTTTTTTCAGTTTCAGACTTCTGGCCATGCCACGGTCCAGCAGGATTTCATCTGCTGCAGGAAGTGAAAGTGCCTGCCCGTTCTGCTCCAGATTGACGAAATGCGAGATCTGCGTATCAACGTTCATGCCATCCTGCGACGATGCCGTGTCTGTATCCACGGCCGTAAATGTAATCTCACTGCTGCTTCCTCCGGCCGATGCGGCAATATCCCCTGAATGCTGTGACACATAGACAATACTTCTGATCAGTCCCGCCGCATCCTGCTCGAAACTGCTGCGTGTCCTGTCTGTAAGCGGATCTGTAAAAGAGACCACACCGTCATATAATGTATAGGCACCATACTGTTCATCTCCAAGACCCATGAATATATTTCTGATGCCAAAACCCGCCACGAGCAGCGCCGTACAGCCGCTGATTCCGATCAGCATCATCAGAAAACGCCCTTTATAACGGAACAGGTTCCGCATGGTGACTTTGTGCAGAAAAGACAGCTTTTTCCAGACCGGGGAGATTCTCTCCAGCAATATCTTTTTACCGATCGGCGGAGCCTTCGGTCTGATCAGATCTGCCGCCTGACAGTCCAGATCCTCATGACAGCGGATCCAGGTCACAAATACCGTACACAGAAGTGCCACGACAAGTGAAATCAGAAACAGTTTCAGATCAAACAGATACACCGGCTTACCCGGAAGGTCATAGGTCGTTGCATATCCCGTCCAGACGGCATTCGGCAGCAGCCATATTCCGGCAAAATAGCCGCCGGTTCCGCCGAGAATTCCTGCGCTTCCGCTATACAGGAAATATTTGCTCATGACTGCCGCATTGCTGTAGCCAAGCGATTTGAATATGCCGATCTGTGCGCGGTCATCCTCGATCATGCGTGTCATGGTCGTAATACATACCAGTGCCGCAACCAGGAAGAAGAACAGCGGAAAAATCCGTGCAATTGAGCTGACAATCCCTGCATCACCGTCAAAGCTTGCATACGCGGCATTCTCATTTCTGGTCAGTACAGTGATCTGCGGCGCATCCGAAAGATCTGCATCCGCAAGCGCGTCATCAATCATCCTGTTCATCTCTTCATCCGACACCGCAAATTTACTGTCAATCTGCTTCTTAATCTCTGCTTCTGACATGGATGCTGCCTGCATCTGTTTCAGCTGCTTCAGTTTTTCCTCAAGCACTTCCTTTTTCCTGACAGCAATTTCATCTTCAATCTTCACTTTTGCTTCAGAACGGGCATCATCTATGATTTTCTGATATCTGGTATCCGCTGCCGACAGCGCAGCTTTCTTCAGCGCCTTTTTGGCCGTGCTGACAGATTTCTTATACGCAGTGCTGTAGATCTTCCCGTCAGTGGCGCAGTCCACATAGATTTCATGGTAATAATCGCTGTCAAACGTCTCCTGCGGCACCAGAATATAAGCAGAGAGTCTGCCGCTTCCAAGATCCGTATTGCCGCGCTCTGCATTCATATACAGGGGTGAACGGCAGATGCCGGTAATGGTGAAGGTCTTTTCCTTCAGAAGATCCAGCGTATCCTTTGTATTATCGCTGCTGACGGTAATTTTGCTGCCGATATCCGATTCATCAAATGCCGCGTCATCCGCAAGACATTCATCTGCTGCCCCGGGAAGACTTCCCTGCAACAGTTCCGGTACGTTGATCTGACCCGTAATGGACTGGATATGAACGGCTTCCTCACCATCTGCCGCATTCGGGGTACTGACCAGTACATCTGCAGCATAACCACCCTCCGCAGCATTCACACCGCTCTGCCTTTGTATATTCTGCAGTTCATCTTCATCAAAGCCGAGAGTGGAGATCAGCCGTATGTCATACAGATTCTGCTGATTCCAGTATCTGTCCATGGAGCTGACCATTGTCTCCTGACAGATGCACAGCCCGGAATAAAAGCCCACACCAAGAGCGACAATCAGAAGGATTGCCAGAAAACGCCCGGGCGAGCTCAGAATTTCTCTGATCACATTTTTCCGCATGCTTTTATTCAAATGATTGCCTTTCTGCCATCAGGCAAAGGACGTTACCATTCGATATTTTCCACCGGTGTCGGATGCTCATTCACGTGCATCGACTCCACCTGTCCGCTCCGTACCCGGATCACCCGGTCCGCCATCGGACAGATCGCCAGATTATGCGTTACAATGACAACTGTCATGTTGTTTTTTCTGCAGGTATCCTGCAGCAGTTTCAAAATGGTTTTGCCTGTATTGTAATCGAGTGCGCCGGTTGGTTCGTCGCACAGAAGAAGCTTGGGGTTCTTGGCAAGTGCGCGTGCAATTGCCACACGCTGCTGCTCACCTCCGGACAGCTGTGAGGGAAAATTGCTTTCCCGCTCCTTGAGTCCGACCTCCTGCAGAACGTCAGCCGGATCAAGCGGCTGCGTGCAGATCTGAGACGCCAGTTCCACATTTTCAATGGCAGTCAGGTTCTGAATCAGATTATAGAACTGAAAAACAAAGCCGATCTCGTATCTGCGATACGTGGTCAGCTGTTTTCGGGAATATCCTGCAATATTATTGCCGTCGAGCCACACTTCTCCCGCAGAAAGTGTATCCATTCCGCCGAGAATGTTCAGAAGTGTCGTTTTGCCGGCGCCTGATGCACCGACGATGATGCAGATCTCGCCCTTTCCGATCTGAAAGGAAATATCGGAAAGCGCATTGATCTTCACCTCGCCGGATCTGTAAGTCTTCGTCACATGAGAGAATTCAATATATGCTCTGCTCTGGCTTTCTTCCATCCGCGATGCTCCATTTCCGTCCGGAGCCCGCCGAATCTTTTTACCTCGTTGAGCTCCGGTACTGAACCGGTGTCATGCCGTACTTTTTCTTGAACAGGCGGTTGAAATGCTCTACATTCTGATAGCCCGCTGCCTCTGCGACACGTTCCACCTTCATGTTGCCGTTCCGAAGGAGCGTACTGGCCTTCTTCAGACGGATCTTCTTCACATTCTCCCCGAAAGTGACACCGGATTTCTCCTTGATGTACTTGGAAAGATATGGTTTGGACAGATAAAATTTCTGGGAAAGATCATCCAGCGTTACCGTCAGATAATTCTCCTGAATGTAATTAATTATAGCATTAATCCGTTCATCTTTACTATCATGTACATTCTTTACACTGTCGATCTGATTGACTGCCACGGCAAGTGCGTTGATGGAAGATCTGATGATATCCTCATCCGTTCCGACGCCCCAGTAGTTCTTGCCGTCCTGTGTCACACCGACATAGGTGACTGCCTTGGAGGAAGATCCTCTGCTGAGTGCATGCTCTTCATAGGTATTAAGTTCATAGCTGATATCAAAATACTGCTTGAGTGCATTGCTGACTGCATCAAGACGTCCGTTTCCGTTTGCCGCAACCACATGTTCCTTGCCCGCATGAAGAATTGTGACTTCTGCAAGAATTCCGTCTCCCTGTCTGAAATGGCAGTCGGTAATCTGGAACACGCCGTCATTGTGTACATACTTATCTTCAAAAATCTGATAAATCCGCTCCGGAGACAGTTCTGCATGCTCTCTGTCAGAAATATCCTTGATCGTATAGCTGACATCTTCCTGCATGGTTTTCGGTACCATCATGCCATAATTGGTCTTTAAGATGTAGCTGACACCGCCCTTACCGGACTGGCTGTTGATTCTGATCACATCTCCGTCATATTCTCTGCCAAGATCCTTGGGATCGATCGGCAGATACGGAACACTCCATATGCCATGATCCTTTTTCTGATCATGCCATGCAAAGCCCTTGGAGATCGCATCCTGATGCGAACCTGAGAATGCGGTAAATACCAGTGCTCCTGCATATGGCTGACGCTCATAGATATGCATTCTGGTCAGACGCTCGTATGTCTCTCCGATTTCCGAGATATGGCTGAAATCGAGCTTCGGATCCACGCCGTGTGAGAACATGTTCAGTGCCAGTGTCACGATATCCACATTACCGGTTCTCTCTCCGTTTCCGAAAAGTGTTCCTTCAATACGATCCGCACCTGCAAGTACGCCCAGTTCTGCATCACTGACGCCGCTTCCTCTGTCATTATGCGGATGGAGTGAGAGTACCACCGCATCACGATACTTCAGATTCTTATGAATGTATTCCACCTGTGTGGCAAATACATGCGGCATTGCAATTTCGACCGTGGTCGGAATGTTAATGACTACTTTATGCTTTTTGTCCGGTTTCCAGACATCCAGAACTGCATTGCAGACTTCCACCGCATAGTCCACTTCTGTCCCCGGGAAGCTCTCCGGAGAATATTCAAACAGAAAATCGCCTGTGGTTTCCGCTGCCAGTTTCTTTAACAGAACCGCACCGTCAACCGCAATCTTCCTGATCTCATCCTTATCTTTTTTAAATACCTGTTCACGCTGTGCAACCGATGTGGAATTGTACAGATGTACAATTGCATGCGGCGCACCCTTTACTGCTTCGAAGGTACGGCGGATAATATGCTCTCTTGCCTGTGTCAGCACCTGCAGCGTCACATCATCCGGAACCATATGCTTTTCAATCAGTGTTCTGGCAAACTCGAACTCGGTTTCCGAAGCTGCGGGGAATCCGATTTCAATCTCCTTAAAGCCCAGTTTTACCAGCATTGTAAAGAATTCCAGCTTTTCTTCCAGACTCATGGGCTCAATCAGTGCCTGATTGCCATCACGAAGGTCCACACTGCACCAGATCGGCGGCTTATCAATATAATCTTTTTTAACCCAGTCATAAGTAGCTTTCGGAGGCATGAAATACTGTCTCTGATATTTCTGAAAATTCTCCATCGCAATGCACCTCTGTTAGTTATATTTTATCACTTATTTCTTGATTCATCTTATCTTAACATTTAATTTTTTTTATTACAGTGATAAATTTAATCACTTTGGTTGATTATTATTAATATTGTATCAAATAAAGGTGCATTGATCTGCATTCAAAAGACCCGCTGCCGCCTTATGTATCCTGATGATACAAGGCGGGGCGGGTCTTTTTCCTGTTCTATCTGCTGATCTGTTTCTGCTTTATTTTTCTTCTACCAGTTTCTTGAACTCATCTGCCACAAACTGTACCTTCGGGCCGATGACTACCTGTACACTGGTCTTGCCGGGTCTGATAACACCTGCGGCACCGGAAGACTTGATCTTCTTTTCATCTACCTTCAGACGATCCTTCACTTCCAGACGAAGTCTTGTGATACAGTTATCCACACTTGCCACATTTTCAGGTCCGCCGACACCTTCCAGAATGATTCTGGCCATTCCGGTGTAATCATCATTTGCCAGTTCAATGTGCATCTCTGTTTCCTGATCATCCTCACGTCCCGGTGTCTTTAAATCAAATCTGGTAATAATGAATCTGAAGATCACGTAATACAGAACGAAGAATACGAGGCCGATCGGAATCAGCATCCATACATTTTCCGCATATGGTGCCTTGAAGGACAGGAACCAGTCTACAAAACCTGCAGAGAAGTTAAAGCCTGCACGAACCGGCAGTATTGCGCAGACAAAGCAGGAAATGCCTGTCAGCAGAGCGTGAACAACGTAGAGCTGCGGTGCAAGGAACATGAAGGAGAATTCCAGCGGTTCCGTAACACCGGTAAAGAAGGAGCAGAGTGCTGCAGATAAAAGAAGACCTACTGCAATCTTTTTTCTTTTGGTTTTGGCTGTATGATACATTGCAAGTGCTGCACCCGGAAGTCCGAACATCATTACCGGGAAAAATCCTGTCATATACTGACCTGTTACACCCTTGACACCGCCTTCTGCGACTCCCCAGAACTTACCAAGATCATTTACACCTGCCACATCAAACCAGAATACACTGTTGAGTGCGTGATGAAGTCCGACCGGAATCAGCAGTCTGTTGAAAAAGCCGTAAATTCCTGCACCGACAGCGCCCATTCCCAGGATAAATTCACCAAAGCTTACCAGTGCCGTATATACTACCGGCCAGATAAAGAACAGCGGAATTGCCACCAGAAGAGAGAACAGCGTGGTCATAATCGCAACGCTTCGTCTTCCGCCGAAGAATCCAAGGAAATCCGGAACCTGCAGTTTATAATACTTGTTATAGCAGCCTGCACCGATCAGACCGGACAGAATTCCGATGAACTGATTCTGAATCTTTGCAAATGCCGGATTGGCATCTCCGCCAACGATCAGTCCTACTACTGTACTGCTGAGCATTGTGGTAATGGTCAGCCAGGAAATAAGTCCTGCAAGTCCTGCTGTTCCTTCCTGATCCTGTGACATGCCTATGGCAACACCGACTGCAAACAGAACTGCCATGTTATCAATCAGAATCGAACCGGCCTTGATCAGGAGAAGTGCCAGCAGATTGTTGGCTCCCCAGCCTGTCGGATCAATCCAGTAACCGATACCCATCAGTATTCCGGCAACCGGCAGACAGGCAACCGGCAGCATCAGAGACTTTCCAAGTCTTTGTAATGTTTTCATCATATCCCTTATACCCTCCCAGATTATGTAATTTACAATAGCTGCATTTTTTCTTACAGATTTTCTTTCAGAAACGCTTCAATTTCCTGCGCGGCTTCCTCTTCTTTTTCGCCGTCAAAGGTAATTGTAAGCTCCGTGTCTTTGGCTGCTCCCAGCTTCATGACTGCCAGCAGTCTTTTGG
The DNA here is from genome assembly GCA_964388815.1 of uncultured Butyrivibrio sp. GTDB lineage: Bacteria > Bacillota > Clostridia > Lachnospirales > Lachnospiraceae > Butyrivibrio. The sequence continues at coordinate 22,859 of CAYMBY010000033.1, forward strand.
CGTCCGCCTGCGCTGCCGCTGTATGTATGGTAATTGCGCACGGATAATTTCCCGCCAGTCTGACCAGTTGTCCTGCCGGCCTTGCATGAAGCCCGATCTCATCTTTGATGATGTACCTGATTTCTTTCACTTTTCCTTTTTCCTCCTTTCTGTCCTTCAGTTCAGATTACAGATCACCTGTCGAAGCTTTAATACGCTGGCAGGAGAAACAGACAGTTCCTCATAACCCCAGTCCAGAAACTTCTCTGTCAGTGCTGTATCTGCCGCAAGTTCCCCGCAGATGCCGGCCCAGATACCCTCCTTTCGTGCATTCTGTGCTATCAATGACAGCAGCTGCAGAAGTGCCGGATGATGGGGATCAAACTGCCCTGACAGTTCTGCATTCTGCCGATCAATTGCAAGTGTGTACTGCGTCAGATCATTGGTACCGACGCTGAAGAAATCCACCTCTTTTGCCAGCTGATCCGTGATCAGCGCAGCTGCAGGGGTCTCTATCATAATTCCGAATTCGAAGCTGCCGGCAGGAAGATTTTCTTCCTGAAGCTCCTTACGGATTCTCTCGCACTCCTGTCTTAAATGTCTGACTTCACTCTCCTGTGTGATCATGGGGAACATGACACCCACAGGTCCTGTCGCCGCTGCCCGGATAATTGCACGCATCTGTGATTCGAAAGCCTGCACATGCTTTTGATAAAACCGGATTCCGCGGTACCCGAGCGCGGGATTTTCTTCCGGCTCTCCTGCAAAATAACTGACCTGCTTATCTGATCCGATGTCCATGGTACGGATGATCACCTTTCTGCCGCCCATGGTTTCGATGACTTTGCAATACGCTTCATATAGCTCTTCTTCTGCCGGACAGCTGTCCCTTCCGATATACAGGAACTCGCTGCGCATCAGGCCGATGCCTTCCGCGTCTGCATCTGCAGCCGCCTGTGCATCTGCAGCCGATCCGATATTTGCATACAGACTGATTTTTCTTCCTGACCGTGTCTGCGAAGGCTGCCCCCTGTACTTTTCAAGTGCTGTCTGCACAGATTGCTCTTTATCCCGAAGTTCTTCCATCCGGCAAAGGGTCTCTGCATCCGGATCCAGATAAAAAATGCCTTCTGTTCCGTCCACTGCCGCTTCCTGTCCGTCTCTGATCTGCTGCATCTCAAAATCTGCCTGCACAATTGCCGGAATATTGAGCATTCTGGCCAGAATCGCAGTATGACTGGTGGATGAACCGCCACGGGTCACAATTCCCAGAATCAGATTTCTTGGAAATGAGAGCGTTTCACTTGGTGCCAGATCCTCTGCAAAAATCACTGAAGGCTGCGTCAGTGCCGGCATCTCCTGCCCGGCGCCAAGAGCTGTTGCCAGCTGTTCGGAAACATCCAGAATATCTGCCGCGCGGGCTCTGAAATACTCATCCTCCATAGCCCGGAACTCATCCGCAGTCTCCTTTGCACACTGCAGCGCTGCCTCTGCCGCACTCATTCCTTCCCGGATTCTGCCTTCCGTGCCGTCGATCAGATCCTGATCCTCAAGCATCAGCTGCTGCACCTCAATGATCTGTGCCTGCGCTTCTCCTGCTTCTTCTGCCGTCTTCCTGCGAAGCGCTTCCAGTCTGTCACTCACCTGCCCACGTGCCTTGTGATAACGTTTCAGTTCCTCATCGATTCCCAGTGAAGCTGCAATGGCTCTCCGCTCCGCCCTGCGGCAGGCAAACACCTTGCCGGATACAATTCCGCCGCAGACCGTCTGTCCTTTTCCTGTTACCATTTCTGCGCCTTCCCTTCTGCCATCCGGCCCGCTTATCTGATTCTGATAACGGTCTCTCCGGCCTGTACATCCCGTCCCGTCACCGTTTCAATCCGGTCAAAATTCTCGCTGTTGCAGATGACCATCGGTGTAATCATGTTATAGCCTTCAGAGATAATTCCCTCTCTGTCAAATTCAATCAGTTTATCCCCGCACTTTACGGTATCGCCGTTGTTTACACAGGTCGTGAAATATTTTCCGTTCAGCTTCACCGTATCAAGGCCCACATGAATCAGTACATCCGCGCCGATCTCCGTCGTCAGGCTGATGGCATGTCCGGCTCGAAACACCATGTCCACCCTGCCATCGCAGGGTGCCACGATACAGTTTCCGGTCGGCCGGATGGCAATCCCCTTTCCCAGCATTTCTTCTCCAAATGTCGGATCCGGCACCTCATGCAGTGCCACACATATGCCTTCTGCCGGTGCATTCAGTGTGAATCCTGCTGCTTTCTTTTCAAATAATCTGCTCACAAGTCCCATTGCCTTTATTCCTCGTTCTTTCTTTTCTCCGGATCTGCCGCTCTGTGCAGATAAATTGCAAGATGCGCGGCATCACTTTCTGCAACTGCATGCCCGCTCTTTTCACTGATCGCTTTGATAATGTTCTGCGCCTGCCGGTATTCCTCCGGATAGATTTCTTCGATTACCCGCAGTCTGCTGTCCTGACTGCGCGGTTCCTGCTCTCCCCGGAATGCACGCATTACCATGAATTTCAGTGCAACTGTCAGTTCGTCAAAATAGATGGATTCCGTTTTCAGTCCGAGAACGGTGTCCTTCAGCAGAATCTCCAGAATATCGTGCAGTGCCTGTGTAATATAAACCGTTTCGCTGATGGATGAATCATATTCCGCATTTACGATATGAAGTGCAATTCCTGCCGCTTCGTCCTCTGGAAAAATGATGCCAAGCTTGCTCTGGATCAGATCGAGTGCATATCTGCCTACGCCGTATTCCCTTGGATAGAAGATTCTGACCTCGGTCAGCAGTGCATTGTGAAAAGAACGTCCGCCTTTTTTCTGATCTATGGCAAAACTGATATGATCCGTCAGGGTCAGATACAGATTTTCGCAAAGTGATCTGTCGAGTACCTCTGACGCATACGCAATCACCTGATGACTGATCTCGATATGTTCTTCCGGAAGTCTTGCAAACATTTTTTTCAGACTTTCCATATCCTCGGAATCCATGCGGAATATCTTTTCCACCAGATGCAGATTAACCATGCTCCGGGGATGTGCATGAAAGCCCAGACCTCTCCCCATGGCCACTACTTCCTGTCCGTCTTCATCTATGCAGCTGAGTACATTATTATTAATCACCCTAAGTATCTTCATGTGCACTCCTTTTGCAGACATCCGGGTTTTCCTGATTTTTGGGTATAAAAAAAACCATCTCCCATGGGGAACTGATATCAAAATTCAAATATCACGATTCTTCATGAAATATGGTTTTGCCTGAACAGGTTCTTCAGTTACAATCCATCATTTTATCTGATTTACCGAAAACAAGCGTTGCTTGTTTTCGTAGATTCAGAATAACAGGATTGTGCAATAAGTGCAATATCTTTTTAGTCATTAAACAATATTCGGCAAAATATCACATATTTTGGCAACAGTTATCCCTGCTTTTATGTGTATCATGCACTGTTTTTTATTAAACGTTTTTTATTTCTTATACACTGCGGCGAAGCTTCGATAAAAGTCCTTTGCAGCCATCCTCAAGATCACGGTAAGTCTGATCAAAATCTCTTGTGTACCAGGGATCTGCAACTTCCGTCCCCGGTCTGTCTGTGAAATTCATCATCAGCGCACATTTATGACTGAGATCCGCCCCGCAGATTTTCTTTATGCCACGCATATTCTCTTCGTCCATACCGATGATCAGATCATAATCCCAGTAATCCGCATCTGTCAGCTGTCTTGCTGCGCGCTTCTCACATACGATTCCATGCTCCTCAAGCTTTTTCCTGGCCGGCGGATACATGGGATTGCCGATTTCCTCTGTGCTGATGGCCGCAGAATCAATCTGAAACTGCTCTGACAGCCCTGCCTTTGCCGCCATATCCTTCAGCATGAACTCCGCCATCGGACTGCGGCAGATATTGCCGTGGCAGATGAATAGTACTTTTATCATAATTTCTTATAACCTCTCATATCGTCTCAATCCTTGATTTTACTGGCTTTGCGACGCTTTTTCAAATTCACGCATCATCTCATAATCTAACATAAAATCTTATATTTTTGAGAAAATGGGGGTACGATGGGGGTACAAATGGGGGGTACGAATACCAAAATGTACCCCTGAAATTTTCAATATTTTCTACATGCCTGAGCGTATTTTGTGAAGGCACGCGAGCAGAATACCAAATTCTGCTCTGCGATTCAAGTTTGTGCTCCGTTACATGTTTGTGCTCCGTTACAAACTTGCAGGGTAAAAGAAAAGCACATCAGTGTTTTCTTTTACCCTTATGACTCCATCAGATTACCGATACCTTTTTCATCTCTGCTTCAGCATCCTCGAATTTCACATGGGTGTAAGTGTTCAATGTGACACTGATATCCGCATGCCCCATAATGTACTGCAAGCTCTTTGGATTCATTCCACTTTTCGCCATCTTGGAGCAGAAAGTGTGTCTGCATACATGAGGCGTAACCTTGGGCATCTGAATCTTAAAAATCTTGTTATACTTGGCAAGAATGTGTTGGAAGTATTTCTCCCAGTGAAGTGCCACCATCGGCATGTTATTCTTATCCAGATATAAAAATCCTGAATGCCCATCAATCATAGGCTCCACCTTAAGTTTTATCCTCTT
>CAYMBY010000034.1:0-7514 GCA_964388815.1 uncultured Butyrivibrio sp.
AAAACCATGCTGGCAGGAGGCCGAGAACATGCGGGCTTGCAGGAAAATACGTACTGAAATCATGAAAATCAGGAAATCAATACGTACAAAACAAAAAATCAATACATACAAAGGCGGAAAATCCTGCTGCCGGAGGGCCGAAGCCTGCCGGAGGGCCGAAACCAGCCGGAGCGCCGAAACCAGGCGGGATGCCAGGGCGCGCTGACTAATTGCTGACTAAATGCCTTATCGAAGTTGCAATATCCCGGGTGAACAGATAAAATGAAGGGCAGGTTCAGGATGTGATGTTGTTTCAGAAAAAGGAGATTGCGGATATGGAATATATGGAGAATGAATTCCTGAAGGTCGGCGTCAGCGCACACGGGGCGGAACTTTCACAGATTTATGATAAGGAGAAGAAACACGACGTCGTCTGGAGTGCGGATCCTGCCTACTGGAATCGCCATGCACCGGTTCTGTTTCCGTTTGTCGGGAAAGTGACAGGAGGCGAGTACCGGTATAAAGGGCAGAGTTATCCGATGGGACAGCATGGATTTGCACGGGACAGGGAATTCAGGCTGGTCAGTAAAACAGCAGATTCCATCAGCTTTGTACTTGAAGCAGACGAAGAAACGAAAAAGGTTTATCCGTTTGACTTCACACTGGAGATTACGCACAGATTAAGCGGCAGGTGTGTGCGCGTGGAATGGAACGTTGTCAATGGTTCAGATACGGAGCCGATGTACTTTTCCATCGGCGGGCATCCGGCATTTATCTGCCCTGCAGATGCGGGAGTTCAAAAGACAGATTATTATATTGCGTTTGAAGGCGCGGGTGACCTTGACTATGTGCTGATTGATCCGGAAGCACAGGCTGTGGATGATCAGCATGTGCACAGACTTCATACGGAGAACGGGTACGTGAAGGTGGATGAAGCTTTATTTGAAAATGATGCATTGATTTTTGATCATGCACAGGTACAGAAGGCAAGTCTGTGTTATCCCGATCATACACCGTATGTGACACTGACCTGCAAGGGTTTTCCTTCCTTCGGCCTCTGGAGCAAACCGAATGCAGATGCACCGTATATCTGTCTGGAACCATGGATCGGGCGCTGCGACAACCGGGATTTCCACGGAGAACTTCCGGAGAAGTTTGAAGAGCAGGAACTGGATGCGGGAGATACATTCCGCACAGCGTATGAAATTGAGATACACTAGACCCCGTTTCGCGGGTTCCGCATAATCTTAAAAAAGCTGTTACGTTATAACTGATTTTTAATCCCGGTTATTTTGTAACAGCTCTTTTTTTACCCTTTCATTATGTCTACTTTTTTGATAGAATAGTGACTGCATGTTTGATGATATAAAGATCGTTTCTGTTTGGAGGACGTTATGGGAGAAACAAAGAAAAGAGCAAGCTTTTCAGGGAAAGTCGGATTTGTACTGGCTGCAGCTTCATCAGCAGTCGGCCTTGGTAACATCTGGAGATTTCCGTATCTGGCGGCAGAGTATGGCGGAGGAACGTTCCTTCTGATCTATCTGATTCTGGCAGTTACGTTTGGATTTTCTGTTATGATCACTGAAATTGCAATCGGACGCAAGACAGGTCTGAGTGTTGTCGGCGCATTTAAAGCTATTGATAAGAGATTTGCATTCTGCGGTCTTCTCGGAACCGTGATTCCGGTCATCATTACGCCTTACTATTCGGTTATCGGCGGATGGGTGACCAAGTATATCGCTGTATTTGTAACAGGTCAGGGACACGCGGCAGCGCAGGACGGGTATTTCAGCAGCTATATTGCAGAGCCTGTACAGCCGATTCTCTGGTTTGCTGTCTTTATTGTGCTGACAGCAGTTGTTGTTGCACTTGGTGTGGAAAAAGGAATTGAAAAAGCCAGCGTCATCATGATGCCGATCCTGATTTTGTTGTCTTTGGTGATTGCAATTTATTCGATCACGAGACCGGGCGCAGGCGCAGGCATTATCTATTACCTCAAGCCTGATCTTCATAAGATGACCGGTAAAACTGTTCTGGCGGCGCTCGGACAGCTCTTTTACTCCATGTCCCTTGCCATGGGCATTATGATTACCTACGGCTCTTATATGAAAAAAACAGACAATCTGGAATCTTCTGTCCGTCAGATTGAATTCTTTGATACACTGGTGGCATTTCTGGCAGGTCTGATGATCATTCCGGCAGTATATGTATTTTCCGGCGGAGATGAATCTGCCATGGGCGCGGGCCCGGGACTCATGTTCATTACGCTGCCCAAGGTATTTGATACCATGACCGGCGGACATTTCATCGGTGCGGCATTCTTTATCCTGGTATTTTTTGCGGCACTGACAAGCTCGATTTCACTGATGGAAACCATTGTCTCCATCCTGATGGACAAGTTCAAATGGAAGAGGCGCGGGACAACTGTGCTGGTAACCATTTACTGTATCGCCGTCGGTATTCCGTCTTCACTCGGCTTCGGCATCTGGAGTGGTGTGAAACCGCTTGGCATGGATATTCTGACCTTCTTCGACTTCATCAGTAACAGTGTACTGATGCCGATTATGGCATTCGTGACCTGCATCTTCGCCGGCTATATCATGAAGCCTGCAGCGATCTGTGAAGAAGTGGAGCAGGAGGGCGTGAAATTCAGATTCAGAAAATTCTACTCTGTCATGATCCGCTTTGTAGCGCCGATCGGCATTATCGGGATTCTGGTAAGCTCTGTTGCTGCAAGCCTTGGAGTATTTTCCTGGTAAAAAGCAGATGCTCTGCATCTGCTTTAAGAGATTGCTTCGCAATCTCTGCAAAAATCAAAGGAGCCCGCTTCGCAATTTTAAAGTTCTTGCTTCGCAATCTCTGCAAAGTTCAAGAGAGCCCGCTTTGCGGGTTCCGCAATTTAAAGGTTCCTGCTTCGCGGGGGTAAGTGTATGAATGAGGTTATAGATGAAACGTAATATCAAAATGAAGGATATATCTGACGGAAGGCTGTACGGTCCGGATGACATGGTGCGTGCCGGCTGCGATGACTGCGCCGGCTGTTCGAAGTGCTGTCATGTGGTCGGAGATACCATCAAACTGGATCCGTATGATGTCTACCGTCTGGTATCCGGGCTGCATGTGAGTTTTGAAACGCTGCTGCAGGACCGGATAGAACTGCACGTTGTGGATGGCATCATCCGTCCGAACCTGAAGATGGATGAAAAGAAAAATGCATGTACATTTCTGAATGACTACGGACGCTGTACGATTCATGAGCTTCGCCCGGGATTTTGCAGAATGTTTCCGCTGGGCAGATATTTTGAAAACGGCGGATTCAGATATTTTCTGCAGATTCATGAATGCTACCGCGAAATGCGCAGACTTGTCCGGGTCCGTAAATTCATCGATACACCGGATCTGGAAGCGAACACGGCATTTGTCAATCACTGGCATGACTTTCTGGAAGCGCTGGAGGATAATCTTGCGGGACTTTCTCCGGAAGAAAACAGCCAGCTGAATCTTTATCTTCTGAAAACCTTCTACGTGACACCTTATGATGAAACAAAAGATTTTTATGCGCAGTTTGAGGAGAGACTGGCAGCAAGCAGAAAGGCACTGGCACGTTAATGGATTCATCTCTTAATCTGATGACAGAGGGATCGGTCTGGAAGAAAATTGTTTTCTTCGCGATCCCTGTTTTTATTGGAAATTTATTTCAGCAGCTTTATAATACGGCAGATTCGCTGATCGTCGGAAACTTCCTTGGCAGCAATGCGCTTGCAGCAGTGAGTTCGGCCGGTAATCTGATCTTTCTGCTGATCGGCTTCTTCAGCGGGCTTGCGCTTGGTGCAGGAGTTGTCATTGCCAGATATATCGGCGCGAAGGATCATGTGAATGTGGAGATTGCGGTGCATACCACTGTTGCGCTGGGACTCGTGGCCAGTGTAATCATGACGGCAGTCGGCGTGGGACTTGCACCTGCGATTCTGCGTCTGATGGATACACCTGCGGAGGTACTTCCGGCATCGGTTACCTATTTCCGGATCTATTTCATGGGCGCGGCGGGATTTGTCATGTACAATACATTTGTCGGAATCCTGCAGGCTGCCGGGGACAGTAAACATCCGCTGTATTATCTGATCATTTCTTCTGTGATCAATATCGTCCTGGATCTGCTGCTGATCGCAGGCTTTCATATGGGCGTCGGTGCCGCTGCGTTTGCAACGGCGGTTTCACAGCTGGTAAGTGCGCTGCTGTGCATGATCCGTCTGATGAAAACAAAAGAGGACTATCGGCTGGTGCTCAGGCGGATCCGGTTCCACGGACCGACACTTGGCAGAATCATCCGGTTCGGGCTGCCGTCCGGATTTCAGAATTCGATTATCGGTTTTGCGAATGTAGTGGTGCAGTCCTACATCAATTATTTTGGAGAGATGGCAATGGCGGGTGCCGGCGCATATGCCAAGATTGAGGGATTTGCCTTCCTGCCGATCACAAGCTTTACCATGGCGCTGACGACCTTTGTCGGACAGAACCTTGGCGCGGGGGATTATGAAAGAACCAGAAAGGGTGCACGCTTTGGCACCATATGTTCCCTGATTCTGGCGGAACTGATCGGTGTGGTCATATATATCACGGCGCCGCAGCTGATTGCGGCATTTGATCATACACCGCAGGTTATTGCCTACGGAACGGACAGAGCAAGAGCCTGTGCACTGTTTTACTGCCTGCTGGCCTTCTCACATGCCATGGCATCAATCCTGCGGGGCGCAGGGAAAGCCATGGTGCCGATGCTCATCATGCTGGCGTTCTGGTGTATCGTCAGAGTTTCGATTCTGGCAGTATCCGGCATGCTGTTTCGCACCATCGCGACAGTCAACTGGGTGTACCCGATTACATGGTCGCTCAGTTCCGTGGCATTTTTGATTTATTACCGTCATTTCAGCTTTGAACAATCGGAGCAAAAGAAAGTCTGAGACATTACCGGAACAATGACCGGATATGATCCGGCAGGCTTTCAGGCGCGCGGAAGGCGCAGAAAAGGATAACATATGAAATATTCCCTTGCACCCATGGAAGGCATTACCGGCTATGTATACAGAAATGTGCATCACAGCTTTTTTCCCGAAGGCATGAGCAGATACTATACGCCGTTTCTGAATGCAAATCAGACACTGACCTTTACCAATAAGGAAAAAAAGGATGTGCTGCCGGAAAACAATGCGGCACTGAGAGTGGCCGGAATTGAAGTAATCCCGCAGATCCTGACGCGAAGAGCGGAAGAATTCGTCTGGGCGGTAAAAGAGCTGACGGCAGCCGGTTATGAAGAGGTGAACCTGAACCTCGGCTGTCCTGCCCCGACGGTTGTGAACAAGGGAAAAGGCGCAGGGTTTCTGAAAGATCCCGATGACCTGGATGAATTCCTGAATGCAGTTTTTGAGGCGCTTCATGATGCTGAAGTCAGAATATCCCTGAAAACGAGAATCGGAATGTATGCGGCAGAGGAAATGGATGAGCTGATGAAGGTATATAACCGTTATCCGGTTTCCGAACTGATCATTCATCCGCGTGTCAGACAGGATTTTTACCGGAATCATGCAGATCTGGAGGCTTTTGACAGGGCATTTGCGCAAAGCCGGATACCGGTCGTTTATAACGGAGATATTACAACGCCGGAAATTGCCTGCGCATTGACGGAGCGTTTTCCGCAGCTGCAGGCGGTGATGATCGGGAGAGGGCTTGTGGCCAATCCCGCACTTGTCCGTGAGATAACAGGGGGAAAGCCTCTGACGCAGGCGGAGTTCAAAACTTTTCTGCAGGGGCTCTGGGATGCATATGAAGGAAATATGGAAAGTGACATGAATGTCATATGTAAAATGAAAGAACTGTGGATCTATATGGGAACCATGTATGAGGGAAGCGAACGATACGTTCGTAAGATTCAGAAGGCACAGACAAAGTCTGAATATAAAAGTTCGGTTCTGAATCTGATGGGCGCATGCAGATTCAGAACCGAGATGCACGAAATGAAATAAAGATCAGCCGATACCGGCTCTGCCTTCTGCAACACCGTACTGAATAAAGTGCTGGAAGAGCTTCTGCGGATCATAGCCGATGGCTTTCTGCAGATCCGGGTTGTGATTGTAGTAATATTCCGGATTGAAGACGGAGCCGAAGTCAAGACCGTTGTAGACAAAGGTACCTGCCGGGTAGGTTTTCTCCGGAAGCTGCGTGCCGGAAGCTGCGGAAGATGCTGCGGACGTCGTGGCGGTGGTTGTTCCGGCCGCGGTCACTGCATTTGCCGCGTCAACGGCTGCAACATAATTCATGACAAGCGTACTGATGTAATTGTAGGTCTGCGGATCGCTCTGCTGCAGTTCCTGCGGCGCTTCAATATATCGTTTGAAGGCGTCGGCAAAAAATTCCGTGGAAGTGGAAGAAATGTAGCGATCGCTTCCGACAGATTCCTGACGGTAAATGATCGAAAAGTCAGGAGTGACGGAAGGCTGGATTCCGCTGGACGCATACATCAGATAATCAAAATAATGACCCATTTCATGGTTAATGGCCTGGGTACTGTAACTGCCTGAATTATTCAGGCAGATTTTTTTGGTTTTGACGATGGTAATCCCTGCAAGACTGTAGCCGCTCGGGCCGACCGGGATACCGCCGATATTACGGTAGATCTGCTGAAGACCTTCGATTTCGATGGTCCAGCCGCCGGATTCAAATGCGGTACGGATTTCCGCGGGGATCAGGTTATAGTAGCCGGTGACGGCGTTTGTCTGCGACTGGTCAGAGGAAACGGTAATCGGGCAGGCGGCCTGTGCGGCAATCGGGGTCATGAAGGTAACGGCAGCGACAGTTATGGCAAGTGCTTTTCGAAACCGGATGAATCTGATGTGTTCGGACATGGGATAAATCCTCCTTATATTAATTCAGTATATCGCAGCCGTTTCAATTTTTCCATGTCTGTTGTATTCATATGCAGATCCATGTTCAATGAATTAACACATTCTTTTGAAAACAGAAGATAAATCATTGCAGAAATACAGATCAGTCGATCCCGTATTTTGATTTCAAGGCAGCATTTAATTCTGTCTGATCGGCAAGCATATCTTTTGCCTTGCGGATCAGGTCATCTGTTGTGTAATGCGGGAAGTATCCGACCTGCATGTCACTGTCGGCAGAATAGGCACAGAAGATATCTTCTGCTGCACAATATCCGAGGCAGTAATTGAAGTATGCAGACATTGTCCAGCTGTCTGTATTAATGATATTCATGATGTACCCGTTCTGGAGATAGAGGGTATCATCTGTAAACGTCCAGCGGCATGAAGTGTCAGACAGAATGGAGGAAGAGACCATGCCATCTGTTTCGCCGAGGAAAGAACCATCCGCGGCAGAGTACCGGTAGATTTCACCGTTTGAATACAGTACGATCACCATGTCATCATGGACTGCAATAGATGAAGCAGTCAGGCCATCGCAGGAGATGGTTCCCTGCAGTTCACCCTTTGTGTTCAGCAGAAATATATTATAGGGGTCGGAGA